>CBDUXJ010000281.1:0-3219 GCA_965371165.1 uncultured Syntrophobacterales bacterium
GGGTTCCGCGGTGTGCTGAGGATGGTGTAACCCGGCTCTATTATCCAGATGGCCCAAATTACACACCACTCACACCGAGAAATCATCATAAGTGGGAAACGAAAGTAATTGTTTACGAATGGTATGACTGTAGCAACCCAAACACAACTATTGGAATTGTGGGATATACCCCTATCGAGCTCATTGATGTTTTAGGCCCCCCTGACAAATTACTCCGTGGAAAAGTCATGTGTGAACTTGTCAGCAATGAAGATAACCGGGGTGGGGGGGGAGAGTATGGAGTCAAGGGCAGCATCCCAGGGTTAGTGGAATAGTGGAATAAGTTTTCCAGTATTAGATGTGAAGATCAAATTGGAGGGGATATAATTCGGGTCAGACGAGAGATGAAAAGCCCAAAAATGATGTTGATAGAAGTTCGGTTCACGACAAAAAGAAGTCCAGATACTTTTTACCGAATTGCTCAGATCATGAGCTCATTGGGCTAACTGGCGAGAAGAACTTCGGGATTCTGGCACGGATACCGGTACTCGTTAAATGAATGTAACAAAAATACAAAATCGAGGTGGGAAATAAATTGGTCAATAGTCGTCATATCGGCCAGAAACCAGCTATGGAAGGAGTAATATGCCCCAAGATAGCGTCTCCGTCAAACTGGAGATAAAAAATCGGAACGTAAGGAAAGATCTGGAGGACATTCTTTCCTCCGTTGAGGGTTTCCGTGTTATCCAAAGATCGGATGATCCGGCCCATGCTGACCTTCTGATTTTTGAAATCGGATCGGATCTTGAGAAGGAGTTTCAGCTCATTCATTCGCTACAGAGATTGGGGACTGTCAGCGAGGTTTTCTTGACCTCCCGTCATTCTGATCCGGCTGTTCTGGTACAGGCCATACGAGCCGGAGCGAAAGAATTCTTTTCTCAACCGATTAATAGGGAAGAAGTTAGACAGGCCTTTGAAAGATTCGAAGAACGAAGGGGAAAATCAAGAGCACAGGCATACACGAGAAAGGGCCACATCATAGACGTGGTCGGTGCCAAGGGAGGGGTGGGGACCACCACGATCGCGGTAAATTTATCAGTTTCTCTTGCCAAAGAGGAAAGCTTCCAATCGGTCGCGTTAGTAGACATGAATCTTCTGTTCGGGGAAACACCGCTCTTTTTGGATATCGAACCCAGCTATCATTGGAGCGAGATCGCCAAGAATATTTCTCGTTTGGACACCACCTTTTTGATGAGTATTCTCTCCAAACATTCTTCCGGAGTCTACCTCCTGCCCTCCGCAAGCCAACTGGATGGGCATCATGTTGCGACTCCAGAAATTATCGAACGGCTTTTCCGTGTGATGCAGACTGTGTTCGATTTCATCGTAATCGATAGTGGGCAACACCTGGATGATATTTCTCTGAAAATTTTTGAGATGTCCGATACGGTACTCCTCATCTCCGTCTTGAGCCTTCCCTGCCTGGCCAATGTTAACAGGCTTCTCAAGTCACTCTATGGCTTGGGATATCCCATGGATAAGAGCGAGGTCGTTATCAACCGCTATCTCAAGAATCCGGAAATTTCTCTAAAAGACGCAGAAGATAGCATCAATAAAAAAATATTCTGGGCTATCCCCAACGACTATCGAACCACAATGTCCGCCATAAATCAAGGGAAACCCCTTTGTGAGGTGGCGCCCAAAAAGCCTACTACCAAAGGCATCCGAGAACTGGCCGCTGCCCTGACACAACGGGAGAAGAAAAAAGGAAAAAAGGGGGGAGGTCGGTTTGAATTTCAACGGATGAAGGAAGTTAACAGAATGCAAAGGAAGGGGCCAACGAGCGTATCGACTAGGGGATAGGCACCGGGGCCATTCCATTTCGCGAGTTAGGCGAGGATAATGAACGAGCTGAGAGGAGGGAAAGGTTCCAATGAACCATGACATCGGCCCAGCGAGGTTACCCCAAACAGGCAAGGAGAGATCTCTCATCCCCAACGAATATTACGAACTGAAAACCAGGATTCATGATCGATTGATAGACCTTATGGATCTTTCCCTCATTGATTCCATTGATCGGGACATGCTCAGGTCCGAAATAAAGAACTTGGTGGAAAGGATATTAGGGGAGGAAGAGAATGCGGTACCGCTCAATCTCTATGAGAGGAAAAGGCTCTTCCGGGAAATTCAGGACGAGGTGCTAGGGCTCGGCCCGCTAGAACCTTTCCTCCAGGATCCTACGGTCTCCGATATTCTGGTCAATACCTACCGGCACATCTATGTGGAAAGATTTGGTATGCTGGAGATCACCGAGGCGAGATTCAAAGACGACATTCATTTGAGAAAAATCATCGATAAAATCGTCTCCACCGTGGGACGCCGGATTGATGAATCATTCCCTATGGTAGATGCCAGGCTCCTTGATGGTTCCCGGGTCAATGCCGTCATTCCCCCTCTGGCCATAGACGGGCCCATGTTGTCAATTCGGCGTTTTGCCAAGGAACCTTTGGAACTGGAAGATCTCATTACTCTAGAGACGTTGACCTCGGAAATCGGAGAGATCTTACAAGGCATCGTAAAGGCGAGGCTGAACGTCTTAATTTCGGGGGGAACTGGAAGTGGGAAAACTACCCTCTTAAATGTACTGTCTCGATTTATACCGGAGGAGGAGCGGATTATTACCATTGAAGATGCGGCAGAATTACAGCTCAAGCAGGAACACGCGGTACGGTTGGAGACCAGGCCCCCCAACATAGAAGGGAAAGGGAAGGTCACCCAGAGAGACTTGGTGAGAAATAGCTTGAGAATGCGTCCGGATCGAATCATCGTGGGCGAAGTGAGGGGACAAGAAGCATTTGATATGCTTCAAGCCATGAACACCGGACACGAGGGATCACTGACGACGATCCACGCCAACTCCCCTCGTGATGCCCTGATGCGACTGGAAACAATGGTAGCCATGACGGGCCTCGAAATCCCCAGTGAATTCCTCAGAAGGTATATCAGCTCTGCTATGGATGTCATCATTCATCTAACCCGTCTTTCCGATGGAAGCAGAAAAATCATCAGCTTTCAGGAAATTGCCGGGATGGAAGGCAACATCATCACCCTGCAAGAGATTTTTTCATTCCAACAAACGGCTTTAGATGAAAACGGCAGGGTGAAGGGCAAGTTCAAAACTGAGGGTGTAAGACCCAAATTCGTTGAAAAGTTTAACGTGGCTGGCATAACAGTACCCGA
>CBDUXJ010000282.1:0-3205 GCA_965371165.1 uncultured Syntrophobacterales bacterium
CTACTCTCTAGGGAGCATTGAGCCTTTGATTGACTTCCTCCCATTTCCTCCAAAAGCCTATCTTCGCGAAGATCTCCCTCTTTTCCTCCAGGATATACCGTTCCCCCGCGTTTCCCTTCTCCAATACGTCAAGTTCCCCTAATGCCTTGTGATAGAGCCCTTCTCTCTTGTAATAGGTCGCCAAAATGAATTTGGGTGTGCTGTCATTGGGGTTCAATTTCTGAAGATCTTCCATCTCTTTCCTAACGCGCCTCACTTCCTCGGCCTTTTGGACCTCCAGGACCCTGAAATAGACCTCATCAGATAGGCTGGGGTCGTCCATACTTTCGACCTTCATGAAATAGGTTTGGCCTCGTTCCAGTGCGCTTTTTCCCTTTGGGTACGGGATCTCGGTATCCTTCGTATTGAGGGTCCATAGCCTCCCCCCCATTCCCTTGAGCGTCAGGGAGACCATGAACGCATGAGCTTTCCCCCGCGTTTTCCAGCGGAAACGAGGTTTTGAGGTTAAGATCAGGCTATTCCGGGGATACAAAACCCTGACTCCCATTTCCTCTTCCTCGATCTTCTTTCTGATACCCGGAATAGCGGTTAAGGTCTCCCTTTTTTTCTCTACCGAAAAGATTCCCAGAACACCCTTCATCACTCCCTCGGAAAGGGATGCAGCCACTGGGCTTCCCTTCTTCTGATCCATTTCCCGAGTAGATAGCGCCACTCGGCTATTGGGATAAACGGTGATCACGGATCCATCGGAGAAGAACAGGGATGCCCTGGAATTTTTATAGGTGTAAAGAACATCGTCCGCGAACAATTTCTCCCCCAGGCGGGCCGCTTGCGATCCTTCTTGACGGGCTCGTTGTACCTCTACCTTTCCCGCAAGGGAGCTGATCAGGGCAATTGCATCCGCGCCGAAGGCCGGGGAAAGAGTTCCCAGCATGATAGAGAGAAAGCCCCCTGAAGCGATCGATGCGATTCTTCCCATTTTTTTCCCTCCTTTCTACCGCCAATCCCCCACCAGAACGAAGGGCGCCCAATAATAGGGATAGACATATCGGGGGTCCTTCAGCAGGGCCACTTGAGCCCTTCTCAGTGCTTCGGCTTTCCCCTGCTTCATCACGTTACGATAGAAAGTCTTCATCAAGACCCCCGTCGCCTGGTCATCCACCTCCCAAAGGGAGGCCAATATCGTGGGGGTGCCCGCCCGCAAAAACGCTGTTTCCAGGCTCACCATGATATCCCCGGAGGCCTCCTTTCCCTTTGCCGTCTCACAGGCAGAGAGGGTGACCAGTTGATACCCCACCAACTCCAATCCCCATATTTCCCGGATGAATAATTTCCCATCCTCCTTCCCATCGGATGATGGGGCAAGAAGGATATAGGACTCCTTAATGTTTCCCTTCAACTTCCCGTGGGTTGCGAAATGGAGGATGTTGAACCCGGCCAACCCCGCCTTTACCTTATCCTCCGTAGCATCTCGCCTGACATAGGCCTTTGAGTTGGAATAGATTCCCTTTATCAATTCGATCTCTTCCTCCGCATACCTGAGGGAATTATCCGGATTACCAAAGGCGATGAGATTGCTCTTCTCCCCGATCTCCTTTGCCCGCTTCTGGGCGAATTTCAGTATGGATTGGCTATTCAGGTAGAAGAGCGATTTATCCTCTAAGAGGAAGCGAAACTCTCCCTTTGGATTGGTTTTCCCCAAGGTTTGAAAGGGAAGGAGGTGCAGCTTTCCATTGGGGATGATGCCCAGGATCTTGAACCGCGAGAGTTCCCCTTCCACGGGTTTGATCAAAAGGTGGTGAAGCTCCTGTGAGGCTTTGATGAAGGGGCTGATAAACATCTCATACAGGTTTGAACGTCCTTCATCCTTGGGCTTCAGGGTTTTCACCTCCAAGGGCCCCAGGTTCAATGGAATTTGAGGGTTCATCAGAAGGCTTCTCAGGTAGTCGATCTTTCCCTCCAGATCGATTTGGGATACCTTCACCTCTTTGTAGGAAAGGAATTCATTGGTGACCAAGAAGATATATAACCCCTCCTCAAGGATCAGGTATTGGATGATGGCAACCTGTGGGGGGAGGAGACTCTGGAGGTCGATCAGGGAGTCGGGCTGGATGGCCAGAAGGGAAGCCAGTTCCGGAAACTTCTCCCTCAGGTCGTTGATATATTCGATGTATTCCTGTCTCTTGGTGCTCAACCTGTTCTCCAGTTGAGCGAGTTTTTTGACATTTTGTTTCCCCTTCGGCTTTGCTTTCTCCTCCGTTAACCGGGCTCTGGCCTCCTCGATCTGTTCCCTCAGCTTTCTCTCCCTTTCCTTGGCCTCCTCTTCCTCTTCGTTGCCCAGGCGGGGCCTCAACTGGTCGAACTGGTCCCGAAATTTCTGTAATCGACTCTGTTCTAAATATTTCAGTGCCTCAGCGGCTTTGCCCTGTTTCAAAAGGAGGGCGATCAGCCTCTGGTATACGCGGCCCCTCATTTCCACAAAGGCCAGCATCTCCTCCTCGCCACCGGCCACATCCTCTCTGAGGGTCTCGAGGATTTTCACCGATTCCCTGTAACTCTTCTCCGCCCCGGAGATGTCCCCCTTTCGTTCCAAGAGTTTCCCCCTCGTGTGATAGCTATCCTGCAGGGCAGCGGGGATATTGACCTCCTTCAAGATGCCGATGGATTCATCCGTTTTCCCCAGGGCGTCCTCCCACCGCCTCATCCTGCCATAGGCCTTGCCGATGTTGAGAGATGTGATGGCGACAAGGGTTCTCGTTCCCATAGCTTCCGCCATGTCACGGGATTTTTCAAAATAGTGAAGAGCAGTTTTGGTCTCTCTTGTTTTCAGGTAAATCTTACCCATCTTGTTATAAGTTTTAGCGAGGCCCATCCTGTCGTTCAAATCTTCGGAGACGGCCAGGGATTGCTGATAGTGCTCCAGGGCACACTGGTAGTCCTTCTGTTGGGAGCAGATGTCGCCCAGGCCATTGTAGTTCGAGGCCATCCGCCTGCGATCTCCTCTTTTTTCGCTGATTTCCAAGGAGCGAGTGAAATAATCCTTGGCTTTCTCAAAGTTCCCCTGATTCCTGTGGATCATGCCGATACTACTTAAACAGGACATCTTGAGCCCATCATCCTGTTGTTCTTGGGCTATTTTAAGGGATCGCTCCAGATAATCCATTGACTCTCGGTGACGGCCCTTGGCCATCAATAGCAATCCGAT
>CBDUXJ010000283.1:0-3190 GCA_965371165.1 uncultured Syntrophobacterales bacterium
CGAAGGCAATTCAGAACATTGAATCTCAGAAAAGAAAGTGACAGTTTTCAACAACGTCCCCTTTACCTTCCTTTACCTTTACCCAAGAGAAGGAATGATAAGCAGAGACGGGTTGATGGCTTGGATGAAAAAGCTTGATAGGGAGACGCGGGTGAGATGAACCACATGGATATGCTCTCTTCGGTCGCATTGTAAGCAAAAGGTATCGAGAGTGCCAAAATTCAGATAGTCAAAAGAGGTGGTGACCCATGAAAAACGGGGAAAGCTCTCTAAAAGGGCATGGAATCAAAATAGCGATAGGAATGATGTTTTGTATTTCGATTTTTTTCGCAGTAATGTTGTTTTCCATAAATAAGAAACTTGTTCATTTCCAGGCAAGCATGGAAATGAGGATTTCCGAGTTAGAAAAAAGGCAAAGTTCGATTGAGCAAAGCTTGGGTTTTCTCAAAAATATTGGGCCTGGAATTGAAGGCCTTCAGAAGCACGGAGAAGCTCTCAAAGAGAAGATGAAGGTTATAGAGGGAGCCTTAGAGAAATTTATCGATGAACTTTCAGAATCATTCAGCACGGAGCAGAAGGAAAAAGTGAAGAAAGCCCTTAATAAATTCTTTCGCCTGTGGGAGGCATTTGGTGAGTTTATTGAGGAGTTAGAGGCCGAGAACAGAGAGATAAAAGAGGGAAGGCAAGGCGAAGGGAGTAAGAATTAAGAATTTTGAATTAAGAGTATGCCCCCTTCATTTCAAGGTCAAAATTTCAAGCGATGCTGGATGGAATAAAATTGGTCGTCGCGAAAATGGGGATCGAAAATTCAATATCCTCAGAAAGGGAGGGAAGACATTATGAAAATTCATAAACTCCTCGCTATTTTTGTCCTCATGGGCCTCATGACCATCCACCCTCCCTCTGCCTCCGCTCAGTTCAAAAATATCCTCAGGGGCATCAAGAAGACTTTACGAGGTGGAGAGCTTTCCGAAAACAAGATCATCCAGGGACTCAAGGAGGCGCTCCAGATCGGCACGGGCAACGCCGTTCAGAATGTCTCCCAGGTAGATGGGTATTACAAGAATCCCAAGGTCCGCATTCCGCTTCCAGAGAGTGTCCAAAAGGTTGAAAAGGTCCTGAGGGCTGTGGGATACGGCCCTAAAGTGGACGCCTTCGAACTGAGCATGAACCGGGCGGCAGAACGTGCAGCCCCTGAGGCCAAGTCTTTATTCATCGGCTCGATCAAGCAGATGAGCTTTTCGGATGCAAGGGAAATTCTTCAGGGCCGGGACAACGAGGCTACCCTCTATTTTGAGGACAAGACTCGCGGGCGACTCAATGAGCTCTTCAAACCGATCGTCCATAGGGTCATGTCCGAGGTGGGCGTCACCCGTTCATATCAGGAACTCGATACAAAGGTGCGTAGTATCCCTTTTACAGAGAGGATAAGCTTCGACCTGGATGAATACGTGACAAATAAAGGGCTGGATGGTCTCTTTCACATGGTGGCGGAGGAAGAGCGAAAGATCCGCCAGGACCCCGCGGCACGGATCACCGATCTCCTCAAGGAGGTCTTTGGCGGCAAATCGCGGTGAAATGAGGATCCTTCCTTCATGAGATCTCATAGGGTTTCAGATGGAAATCTCCTGGGGGACCGTATATCCAGATCCTCCTTTTGGATGTTAATGGAATACATCATAGTTAGCATAGAGAACCCCCGGTGAATAGAAGCCAAGAATACAAGTCGCTGTTGGTGACTGCGTTCCTTTGAGTCACAATGAATCGGACGTTGCGGATTGTCCATGACCTTTAGGGGTTTTCCTGTATGAGCACACCCAGGAAGGCCAATTCCTCGATTGAGTTGAGACATGGGGAAACAGAGCCGATTGAAACCACTTCCTGAGGATTGGGATAGGGCCCTAGCCGTAGTGGCCCACCCGGACGACTTAGAGTACGGTGCAGCGAGCGCTGTAGCACGTTGGACTTCCCAAGGGAAACAGGTGAGCTATATGCTTGTGACACGGGGGGAAGCGGGAATCGACTCGATACCCCCTGAGGAGGCGGGCCCCCTCCGGGAGGAAGAGGAGAGAAAGAGTGCCCGTCTGGTAGGGGTTGGGGCTGTGGAGTTCCTCAACTATAGGGACGGAACCATAGAATATGGGCTCCCACTTCGGCGGGACATAACCCGTACGATTCGGCGACACTGCCCGGATATCCTCATCACATTGAACTATCATCTTACATGGAATGGCGCGGTGCTCAACATGGCTGACCACCGATGGGTGGGACTGGCTGTTTTGGATGCCGCTCGGGACGCGGGCAACCGCTGGATTTTCCCGGAGTTGCTTGAAGAAGGGCTGGAACCCTGGAACAGGGTGAGGATGGTTTGTTTCGGTGGGTCCCCCCGGCCGACCCATGCAGTCGATGTGACTTCGTTTCTGGATAGAGGAATCGACTCCCTTAAGCAGCACCGTGTTTACCTCGAAAATCTGTCCAGCGTTTTCGATCCCGAGGCATTTCTCCGCAAAATGGCCGCTGAGACCGGGAACCGTTTAGGATGCCGTTTCGCCGTGAGTTTTGAGGTCATTGAAATGTAACGAAAATCCCGTGAGTACATCCTCTCGACCCCAAGCCGTGCTCTGCGATTTCAGGCTACAAAACGGTGAGAAAAGATCTTCTTAAAATCAAACGGCTTTCTCCATTCTGTCAGATAGCGAAGCATAGTTTTTAACATCTTAAGATACCACCTATCCATAGATTTCTTTGCAGCTTTCACAAAAAATAGCTTATTACATTATCAATGGAGGGCGGCATGAAAATTACCGAAGTTGAAGTGATTTGTCTTAATCTACCGGAAAAAAAGGACATAGCGGATAGTTCTCAGGATGCTGTGATTGTTAAGGTCCATACGGATGAGGGGATTGTTGGAATCGGTGAAATCGACTCTCATCCTCCCATAGTGAAAGCGATTCTCGAGGCTTCCGTGTCTCACCGTGATTCGCATGGGGTAGCGGAGCTTTTGGTTGGCGAGGATCCTTTTGATAGAGAGAGGTTGTGGCAGAAAGTATACAAAAAGATCACCCATTATGGGCGAAGAGGGGTTGGGATACAGGTTATGGGAGGCATTGATATTGTGCTTTGGGATATTATCGGTGATGATTTCGTAAAAAGTCGGAATTAGACGGCAAAGAAAAAAGATCCAGATGCA
>CBDUXJ010000284.1:0-3188 GCA_965371165.1 uncultured Syntrophobacterales bacterium
CCAGCAATCCACCCAGGGGTAGAGAGATAGTCCACCCCCTTCACGAACTTCCTCTTCTCCTGCTTCATGAAGATGATGGTTCTGCCAGCGTAGGAGGCGGCATCGCATGCCCCCCCACAGCCGGGAAAACGGACCTTGGGACGCCAGTAATCCCCGATGCACGTGGTATTGAGGTTTCCGTACCCATCGATCTGGGCGGCGCCGAAGATGCCTACAACCCTTGGCGCCGTAAACGGATTTTGCAAAATCCCGAAGGAATCGGCTAAGCCCGCGTTGATGCTCGTTCCAAACATTACCCTGGGGTCACCCACGGAGAGGGGGAGTTCCAAGAGCTGGGAATCGATCCCTCCCGTCTCGAAGAAGATGATGCTGTGAGGAGCGCTGATATGTTTGGCCGCCATTGCGGCGGCCATGGAGATTCCCGTTCCGCAGAAGACGATATCCCCATCCCGAATCTCCCTGGCCGCTACCAAGACCATCATCTCCCGAAACGAATACTCAGGCACTTCTACCTCCTGTCCAACCCAGCCCTATAGCCCAACTTCGGGTCCGCTCTGATCTGGGATAGGCGATCCTTTCCGACCCTCTCAAGATACTCCCCATGGGACCTGACCCCCAAAACGTATTCATCCAGATATTGCCGAAAGGTTCGGTCATCGAATGCCATTTTCCGATATAAGTTGAAGTGGAATGGGTCGTAATCGTAGTATCCATAGCAGGCCGTCGGATGGGCCCCGTAGGATGCGACAACGATGGCATCGACCATGAAAAAAGGGATCTGATTTTGATCGGGATTCTCCCGAATAGCCTCCGTTTTTACCAGTTCCTCGCAGGAGACGATTAAGTACTTGGCCGCCTTGGCTTGCTCTACATCGGTATAGGTCAATCCCTTGATCCTTACGGTCCCTTGCGAATCGGCCTGTTGGGCGTGGATCAGGGTAACATCGGGATTGATGGCCGGGACGAGGACGGTCTTCTCATCCCTTCCATCCCGGGTAAAGGGATTATTTATTACGGCCACCTTCTTTTCGGGGATTCTGGGGTTCCTTTCCCGAAATTCCTCATCGAACCCCCATTTCTTGACCACATCCGTTCCAAGTAAGGATCGGATGGGCATAAAGGGAAGGCCCATGGCCCCGGCCAAAAACCTCAAGGTCATTTGAAAATTGGTGTAATCCTCGAAATGGATCTTTCCCCCCTCGATGGCCTTCTTGAACCGGATACCACCTCCCGGGGAAAATCTGGCGGTGCCGCCATAGCTCACCTCAATGGCATCAACGCACCCGGCACCGATGAGCAAATCGAAGGCCTGCCCGTGGGAGTGAACGTAGATGTGTAGGTGTTTCTTTTCCTGCCTGATGATCTCATAGGCCAGGGCCATGGGGTTCCTGGTTATTGTGAAACCCCCAATGGAGATATGATCCCCATCGTGAACAAATCGACGGATCGCCTCCCCAAGGTCCATGACCTTATTTTCGGCATCCATGAGCGCTACTATGCCATCACATCGAGGGGGCTTTGTCAAGCCTTTTCAAATGGCGTATCTCTGTCTGATAGTCCGCTAAAAAGCCAATACTGTGGGGACAACCCGTTTGGCATAAATAGGGATACTGAAAGGTTTTGGAAATGTAATCGGTACGAGTAGGGAAGGGAAACCCGTGCAAGTTCAGAAAATGTCCCGAATACGGCATCGAGGGGAGTTTGAGGGAAAAAGAGGACAAAGGGAAGTGACTATTTTGATCCGCTGTTACCGTGTAACGTGGCGCGATAAACCGTCTCGGCTAGCTTTCGCCTATACCAATGTTTGAGGAACTGTATGGCCTGGTATCCTTTGAAAAGCCGTAAAAGGAAAGTGTGATTGCGATCCCCAAAAGGCATGATGAGAAGGCGATATGATAAGCCCTGGGGGGATAAATGCCTCCCACGTTGGGGAATATCTCGATGATCTTGCCCATGGCCTGCATGTAAACCGCCGACCCCATCATGGTGAAGAAGTTGCTGGCTGTCATCGCGGTGGCGCACATTCGAATGTCGAAGAGCTCTTTGATCTGGGAAAAGACGACCATTCCAGCGGACATAGAGAAACCCAGAGAGAAAAAGAGTCCATAGTAAAATACCTCATGGGTAATCCGTGTCCAGCCGGTAAGAAAGAAGATTCCCACGGCGTAGGCGAACATTCCCCCGATCACTACCTTTTTCCTCGAGCGAAACACCCTGTCGGAGAGCCTGCCCCCCAGGGGACCGCCGATAATGACGCCCAAGGCCATCATCATCAAGATATTTCCAGCCCTTATAGGTGAGTATCCCAACACATCCATCAGATAAGGGCCGCCCCAGAGCCCCTGAATGGCTACGAACGTACCGTACCGAAAGAAGTTGGTCGCCGAAATCTGCCAGAATGCGAGGCTTCCAAAGAGTATCCGCAAGGAAAACAGGATGGGAATATGTCCCTCTTTTTCCGCTGCATGTCCCGTAACCTGCTCCGCTTTCTGGCCTCCGGGTCGATCCCTTACGACTTTGAAAACCAGGGCGCATGCCAGGATCGTCGCCATTCCGATGATGACAAAGGAAGTCCTCCAGCTCAATAGGGAAGCCATATATGCCAGGGGAGAGGTGGCCAGAATGTTTCCCAACGTCCCCACTGAATAGGTCAAACCTACCATGGTGGCGAATTCGTCGGGAGGGAACCATGCGGTGAGGGCCTTGAAAGTACCCATTAGAACACATGCCATACCCATTCCCATCAAAAGCCGTGCAATGAAGGCCAAGGTAAAGCCCTCGGAAAGGGAGAAGAGAAATGCTCCTAAAGCAGTCAATAAGGGGAGTACAGTGATTATGATGCGAGGGCCTATCCGGTCGAGAGCCGTCCCCATGGGCACCTGAACAAGCGCAAAGGAATAGAAGAATGCGCCTCCCAACAGACCCAAGCTTTCCGCATTCAGCCCTAGATCTCGGACCAACTCCCGGGCGATTACGGCATTGGAGACGCGGTAAAATTGGGAAATGATAAACATAGAGGATAGTACGGCAAAGATGGCCCAGCGTTTCCCGCCCCCGTCCATGGCTCCCGTCCTTATGATGAATACACCCACCAATGAGTAATCCCCATGGGTGGCTGAATCACGTTACTTTGAACGATGATAGCGATTTTACGTTTTAGGGGGAGACATATCAAGGTCTTTTATTTG
>CBDUXJ010000285.1:0-3164 GCA_965371165.1 uncultured Syntrophobacterales bacterium
GCTGCGTTCCGCTTCATCCTTCGTCACTGCAGCGTACTTCTATGTACGCCTCATTCCTCAGGATTTGCGCGCCTTGCATCTGGATCTTTTTTCTTTGCCGTCTGATTTCAACTTTTTACGAAATCATCAGTCTTTATAATCTTTTTGAACCTCTTCTTTCCTTTTGGACGCACATGCTGCATTTGGCCTCATGGTTGGCTTTGAAATTGCCGTCATTTCTCATGGCTGAGGAGAGGGGAATGAGAATGAGATCCCTAAAGGTAATCGGTTTAATATTCATTATGGGAGTGTCATTTTCTCATTGCTCCCAATATCCTCGTCTCCAACATGGGAGGACCTATATCTATCAGTATACGAAAAGGGGAGTTGAAATTGGGACGGAGGTCTTTTCCATTGAAAGGGAGGGGGACCACTTCATCTTGAAAGCTGATATCGATATTAAGGAGGCCAACAGCCATCAGCGGGGATATAGTGAACTGGTCTTTCGAAAAAACGGAAGCCCCGTGGCTTATTTCAGACATCTGGATGTTAAGCTACCCGAAATACCCGCTCAAAATGGCCTTTGGGAATTGAGATATGCCTTCCATGGGAAAGAGGTAACGGGTGAGGTTACAAAAGATGGTTTGGCACAGTGGAGGGGACCCGTAAAGGTGGAGAAGAAGGAAGTTTACTCCATCGATAACAATGCCCTCTCCCTCTTGGCCGTCATCGTAAAGGCAATCTACCCCAAGCTGAGAAAGGAGGCAGTATATTCGGTGAGGGCCTTTCATTTTTCAGAGGCCAGGGTGAGGGAGGTAACCTTCAGGATGCTAAAGGATGGGGTGTATCATTGTAGGATCGGAAGGGTCGATGTCGGAGATCTCTTCATAAGAGATGGGATATTGCTCAAGCATGAGGATCCAACGAGAGAACTTGTAATTCGCCTCCAATAAAAGGTAAAAGCTTCTTCGGCTCTGACAATTGAATCGATTTGGCCTGTTTTTTCTTCTCCGGATTATCTTGATTTGAGGGAGTTGAAATGATAAGTTTTATATTAAAGCTCAGCCGACTTAACAGCGAGGAAGAGGGATGACGCAGGATCATTATCGAGAGAAGATTAGGGGAATACACGATTTTATCAAGGATAATCTGTACTTCAACCGTCCTGATCTGGAAATCAAGGGGGAAAAGTTTAATTCGGCCCTCATCTTCAGCCTGTTAACGTGTATCAATAGGGGAAAGGAGCTCATCATCGGGGAACCGGGCTTGGGGAAAACCACATCGGCGGAATACGTGGGTTCATTGCTCTATCGAATCCCCATAGCCATCATTTGGGCAGCGGAAGTTTCGGGGCATCCCGAGCAGACGGAGGAGAAGATTATCGGCAGGCCGGATTTGGGAAAACTAAACAGGGGGACGGAAGAGGTCGTTTGGTCACACTTCGCCCAAATCCCAGTTAAGATCGTGGACGAAATCAATCGCCTGCCCGAGACGAAGCAGAGTATGATTCTCGATGGGGTGGATAGGGGAAACTGGGAATACCTGAACGAGATGATCATCAATGAGGAATACTGCCTCTTCGCAACGGCCAATTACCAGGATAGGGGCACGAATACCATTATCGCGCCCATGATCGATCGTTTCGACGTCTTGGTCGAGTCCCGCCACCCGGGCCCCAATATTGCCTATCTGGTCGGAAAATTCAATGAGAAAGACCGTATCCTTCGGAATCCCAAGGCCGAAAATTCCCTCCAGAAAATCCTTAAAAGTAAACTATCCTATCAAACTAAGCTGCGCCAGATGGAGGAAGTATGCGATGGCTATGGGGAATTCCTGAAGAAGAGACTGGGGATTGAAACGGTGGGACACCGAGATCGGAAGGCCATCCATGCCGAAATAAAAAGGCTGGAATTGGATTTGGACGCCAATGCATTTACCCGAATGTTACTCGCCGAACTCTCCTTCTGCAACAAATATGGGCAAAAGAGATCCATCGAGAATTGTGAAGAAGGTTGCCATTTTACTGGGTATCTGTGCCATGACATAAGGAATTGCGCATCCAATCGACTTCCCACTTCTATCAAAACCTATTCCCAGGCATTAACTTGGCTGATAGGGGATACAGAGGTAGGTGTTGAGCATATCAAGGCGATTATGCCATATACCCTGGCTCATCGAATGCAATGGAAGGAGGAATATCTCTCTAACAAGGAGAAAGACAAAAGGGACAATCCCTTTCAAATATACCTGGCAAAAGACGCGGTGAGGTCCATATTCAATCGGTATGGTGAGCAGAGCGAACACCTGAAAAGCGCGCTGGCAGTTGGATATCGGATCTTCAAAGGGGAAGACCTCGAACCGGTGGATGGCGATCACCCTGTTTATTTCGAGATCAAAAAGGACTTGGGATTGGAGGATTAAATGAAGAACCCCTTTGACGACTTCAGGAACCATCGGACAAGGGAAAGGGAGATACCCCTGGACTCCATTATCCAATCGAGGGACAGGGTAATGTCTCAGATCACCAAGGGCTATGAGAAGCTCTTGGAGGAAGAGGTGAAGGAGCTGGTCTGGTTGGTCCAATATAATACCGTGATCAAAGCGTATACCCTCGCTGAAAAGGTCGTAAAGGAGTTCGATTATAAGGCGGAGGACATCGAGGAGTTTTGCTATGAATTGGATAGCACGGATAAGATTCCATATCTCATTACCGGGCCCGCTGGTATCTATATCTCTGCATTGTGCAATTATGCCAAGGAAGAGGAAATCACCCTTAAACTGAATGATTTAAAGGCCCAGATAAACCTCCTCGGTTATCGCCTTCCGGTGGGCAAGAAGGTAGCTGTTGATGGGAATATGGGTGATTTTACCGGGATTGGAATGGAGGGGGGAGAGTTGGCGGTTGAGGGAAACGCCAAGAACTATACGGGAGCCGGGATGAAGAGTGGAAGAATCAGGATCACGAAGAATATAGGCCTCCACACGGGGGAGTGGATGATGGGGGGAGAGATCCTCGTAGGGGGGAGGGTGAGGGGTTTGGGCAAGATCGTTGATGGGAAGGTATATGAAGATGAGAAGGTGATCTACCCCCGAAATTATCGTCAATCCAACGTCGATTATTGACGTCATTGTAAAAAGCCGGAATCAGACGGCAAAGAAAAAAGATCCAGATGCAAGGCGCGCAA
>CBDUXJ010000286.1:0-3161 GCA_965371165.1 uncultured Syntrophobacterales bacterium
AGAATTCCGAAGGCCTCCAACTGGCCTAAGATGAGGGCCCCGACATAGGCGCCTTTGATATTTCCCAAACCACCGATGACCACTACAGCAAAAGCGGTCATGATATAACGATGGCCCATATCCAGGTTGATGTTTATCATTGGGCCATGAAAAACCCTCATCAAACCTGCCAGCCATGACCCTATGGTAAAAACGATCGTATAGAGGCGAGGGACGTTGATTCCAAGCCCATTGGCTAATTCTCTATCGGATGAGGCGGCGCTGATTTTTTTTCCAAATCGCGTCTGGTTGAGAAAGAGCCAGATGCCCCAAAAAACCGAGAAACCCACACCAGCGTAAAAGAGGTTATAGATGGGATATCCCACGCCCAAGATGGGCACTACACCTGTGAGAATTTGGGGTTCCTGGACGGTGTACCAATTCACGCCCCAAATCAGGCGGATAAGATCTTCAATGATAAGGATCAGGCCAAAGGTGAGGAGGAGCTGAAAATTGACGTCGATACGATATGTATGCCGGAGGAGGAAACGTTCGGTTACCGTTCCAACTCCCGCCACGAGTAAGGGGGCGAGGAGGACTGAGAGCCAGAAATTTCCCGTCCAGTGGATGACTTGAAAGGTGAAATAGGCCCCGATCATGAAGAAAACACCGTGGGCTAAATTGAGAATGCCCAACAGGCCAAAGATGAGGCTGAGGCCCGCCGCCAGCAAAAAGAAGCAGGTGGAGAGGGCGAGGCCGTTCAAAAAGAAGTGAATATAGATGTACGGTTCCAGGAGGACCTCTATCTTTATTTAAGAAATAAAGCCCCTTATTCTATTTAGGGGCCTTATTTCAACGAAAAGAGAAGATATATGGCATGATAATTCGTCAAAAAAGCCCTAAACGGCCAGGTATCTTCCGATAATTTCCCTGTCTTCCTTGAGCTCCTCCATCGATCCTTGGTGGTAAATAAGGCCCTTATTGATAATGTATCCCCTTTTGGCTACCCTCATGGCAAACCTCATGTTCTGTTCTGCCAGGAGGACGGAGATGCCCGTCTTGACTATCCGGTGAATCAATTCCTCAATGGCTTTAACGATGAGCGGTGCCAGACCTTCGGAGGGTTCATCCAATAGCAACAATTTAGGGTTGGTCATCAAGGGTCTGGCCACGGCGAGGATTTGCTGCTCACCCCCGCTCAAATGCCTTCCTTTCCTGTTTTTCAGGCTTTCCAGGATAGGGAAAGCCTCGAATATCCTTTCAACGGTCCACCCTCCCTCCGCCTTCCTTTCGATCACATCCAGGTTATCCTGAACGGTGAGGGTGGGGAATATCCTCCTATCCTGGGGGACATATCCGATTCCCATACGACAGATCTCAAAGGGCTCCATCCTCGATATATCTTCCCCCTCAAACTTGATACTCCCCGATGCGGGGTGGACGAACCCCATGATGGACCGAATAGTGGTCGTCTTACCCGCCCCATTTCTCCCCAGGAGGCAGATCACCTCCCCTTCCCTTAGATCGAGGGAGATGCCCTGAATAATATGGCCCCTCCCGTAATAGGTATGAATATCACTAACTTCCAGCATCATCATTCTTCTCCCAGATAAGCCTCTCTGACTCTTTTATCGGCCTTGATTTCATTAGGCTTCCCGTCGGCGATGATTTCCCCCTGATGCATGACCACGATTCTCTCCGCGATGGAGAAGACCACGCTCATATCGTGTTCTACCAGCAAAATGGTCATATCTTGTTTTTCGATTAACCCCCGGATGAACTTAACCATCTCATCCGTCTCTTCTGGGTCCATGCCGCCTGTAGGCTCATCCAGGAGGAGCAGAACGGGATCGATGGCCAGAGCGACGCCGGTTTCAACGAGACGTTGATCACCGTGGGAGATGACACCACAGAGGGAATTCTCCTTATCTGATAGGCCGATTGTGTCAAGAATTCTGTGCGTTTCATCGTTGGCTCCCTTGAGGTTTCTGTCCAAGGTGAGCATCTTAGCCGTTTCCTTCATCTTGGACAGAACCGCCACCCTGATATTTTCATATACCGTCAGCTCCGGGAAGAGGTTTGTAATCTGGAAGATGCGGCTGATACCTATCCGTGCGATCTGATAAGGAGTGAGCCCGGTGATGTCCCTTCCTCTGAAATAGACTTTGCCGGCCGTGGGTTTCAACTTGCCAGTAACCAGGTTGAAAAAGGTGGTTTTTCCCGCTCCATTGGGACCGATAACCGCCGTGAGCTCTCCTTCCCTGAATGTGAGGTCGACGCCTGCAACGGCTGCCAGATCTCCAAAGTGTTTTCTTAGCCCCTTGGTTTCCAGAATATTCGCATCCACGCTCATGGCGTATCCCCTTCGGAGGGAAAGAATTTACTCCGTATGAAACCCACGATTCCCCCGGGCAGGAAGATGACAAAACTGATGAGAACCGCACCGAGATAGATCATCCACAATTCCGTATACCCCGATATGATCTCCTTCAAGTACATAAATATGGCAGCGCCAACTGCTGGGCCGAGGAAAATCCTCATTCCTCCCAGAAGGCTCATGAATACGGGTTCAGCCGATTTCGTCCAGAAGGCGATATTGGGGGCGATAGACATCTCAAAAGGAGCGAAAAGGGCACCAGCTACTCCACAAAAGAGGCCTGAGATGACGAAGGAGAACAGCCGATACCTCCTCATGGAGATTCCCACGAATTCAACCCGCTCGTGGTTTTCCCGGATGGACTTGATGATTAAACCAAAGGGAGAGTTGATGATTACCCAGAGGATAAGGATGCATACGCCCACTATGATGAGGGTGAAATAGTAATAATTGGTAATCGAGGAGAGCCCAACCTTTAGACCGAAAAAATTGAGGGTTGGACGGGGAATTCCAACGAGTCCATCGGCACCTCCTGTCACGCTGTCCCACTTCCAGAGGATGGTGTGGACCATCATCCCGAAGGCAAGGGTGAGCATGGCGAAATAGATTTCGTCGAGCCGAACGCAGAAAAAGCCGATGATCCACGCCGAAAGGGTTGCTATGATGATAGCCAATAAAAATGCCAGGGGCAGGGAGGGGGAGACGTTGAGGAGGAAGAGACCGGTGGTATATGCCCCAACACTGAAGTAGGCCGCGTGCCCGAAGGAAAGGAGCCCAGTATACCCGAAGAGGAGGTTGAAACTGA
>CBDUXJ010000287.1:0-3134 GCA_965371165.1 uncultured Syntrophobacterales bacterium
GGGCTGGAACATATGGACGGATCAAGGCGACAGTCTTTCCCAGAGGGATACGGGATGGATTCAGCTCTATTGCGAGGACAACCAAGAGGTCCTGGATACCATTATCCAGGCCTTTAAAATCGCGGAAACAGTTTATCTGCCCGTAATGGTGGTGCTGGATGCCTTCTTTCTTTCTCATACCTCCGAGGTTGTCGAAATCCCCCATCGGGAGGAGGTAGACAATTTTCTCCCCCCCTTTGAGCCGCAATACCGTTTGAATTCCGGGGAACCCCGGGCCTATTTCGGGTTGTGTTCTCCGGATTACTATATGGAATTTCGTTATAAGATGCAGAGGGCCATGGACGAGACGGTAGAGGTGGCAAAGGAAGTGGATGGGGAGTTCGGCCGCCAATTCGGGAGGACCCATGGCCTCGTCGAGCCTTACCGGTGTGAGGGTGCCGAGGTGGTGATGGTGACCTCAGGGACCGTGACCAGTACATCAAGGGTGGTGATTGATCGGCTAAGGGAGGATGGGATTGAAGTCGGATTGTTGAAGGTGAAGATGTTTAGGCCTTTCCCTATGGAGGAGATTAAGCGGGTATTGAAAGGGGTCGAAAAGGTAGGGGTAATCGATCGAAATATCTCCTTTGGCCACGGGGGTATATTTGCCCAGGAGATCCGATCTACCTTCTGCAATGAGGATGAGAAGCCCAGGGTGTTCGGATTTATTATGGGGTTGGGGGGAAGGGATGTGACCCCCGAAGCTATCGAGGAAGCCATCCACTTTACATTAGATAATAGTCATCCGAAGGATGAGATCATCTGGATTGGTTTAAAGAGATGAAGCTTTAATGGGGATATTGTCATGAAGATCCATATACCGAGGGATGAATACATGGATCCCGGACACCTGGCTTGTTCCGGTTGCGGATCCTCCTTGGGGCTTCGATTAGCCCTGAAGGCCTTGGGAGAGAAGATTATGATTGTGATTCCCGCCTCCTGTATGTCCGTCATTGTGGGCCCGTTTCCCTACTCCGCCTTGAAGGTCCCGAGTGTCCATGTGGCCTTTGCAACAGCCGCGTGTTCTGCCTCCGGGATTCGGGCATCCCTGGATATGCAGGGAGACGAAGAGACCACGGTGGTCGCTTGGGCGGGAGATGGGGGAACCTTCGACATAGGGATTCAGGCCTTATCCGGTGCGGCTGAGCGAAATGACGATTTTATCTACATCTGCAACGACAATGAGGCCTACATGAACACCGGGATTCAACGGAGTTCGGCAACGCCATATCTGGCCTGGACCACCACCACCCCCATTGGCAATCTGAAGGAGCGTCCGAAGAAAGATATGATGGCCATCATGGCCGGTCATCACATTCCCTATGCTGCCACGGCTTGTGTTGCTTATCCAGAGGATTTTATTCGAAAGCTCAAGAAGGCCAAGGATATGAAGGGCACGAGGTTTATTCATCTTCTCTCTCCCTGCCCGCCCGGTTGGCGGATTGCCTCCGATGAGTCAATCAAGGTGGCGAGGTTGGCCGTCGAGACAAGGGTCTTTCCCCTCTACGAGATCGAGCACGGCGAGATATATACGCTCAGCTATCAACCGAAGGAAATTCCCGCCGAAGTGTATCTGAGTCAACAGGGAAGGTTTAGGCACCTCACAAAGGAAGAGATGGTGGCAATCCAGGAAAACGTGGATCACCAGTGGAATCGCCTTTCAGAGAAGTGCGGAGGGTGAGTGAATTGAGGGGAAGGATCGATTCGCGTATTGGGGGTCGGCGATGAGGGATGTGACCAAATTGGCGAGGAGGGGAATTTTAGAGCTAAAACCGTACGTTCCGGGGAAGCCCATTGAGGAAGTCCAGAGGGAGTTAGGGCTTAAGGAGTTGGTCAAACTGGCCTCCAACGAGAATTCAACAGGGCCCTCTCCTGAAGCCTTACGGGCCATCGAGGAAGAATTGGGGAACATCTGCCGATATCCCGATCCATCCTGTACCCAGTTGAAGAGGGCACTTGCCAAGAGGCTAGGGGTAACGGAGGAAATGATCACCCTTGCAAACGGATGTGACAATATCATTCATGTGATCGCGGCGGCCTTTGTAAATGAGGGAGATGAGGTGATCATGGCTGAGCCCAGCTTTCCCGTCTATGAGAGCGTCACGCGAATCATGGGGGGGAGGCCAATTCCCGTTAAATTGAAAAACCATACCCACGACCTGGAGGGAATGGCGAAACGGATCGGCCCGAGGACTAAGCTTTTCTTTGTCTGCAATCCCAATAATCCAACGGGAACCCTCGTTCCCAAAGAGGCGTTGAATCGTTTTTTAGCCCATCTTCCGGACCACCTTGTCGTCATCCTGGACGAGGCTTATTTCGACTATGTATCGGAGAGGGACTATCCTGATGGCCTCTCCGTTCTGGGACGGGATCTCAACCTGATTGCACTAAGGACATTCTCGAAGATTTATGGCTTGGCGGGATTGCGCATCGGGTTTGCCGTGGCCGATGGGGATCTCATCGGTGTAATGGAGCGGGTTCGGGAGCCATTTCCCGTCAACCGGTTTGCCCAAGCCGCTGCATTGGCGGCGCTGAGGGATGGGAACCATGTGAAGGGGGTTTTCCGGGTAAACGAAGAGGGGAAGGCCTTTTTCTATGGAGAATTCGAGCGACTGGATATTGATTATGTTCCCACTCAGGCCAATTTCGTCTTCGTCGATTTCAAAAGGGATTCTCAGAAGATCTACAATGCGTTGCTGAAGGAGGGCATGATTATCAGACCCGGTAGCATATGGGATTATCCTACATCTGCCAGAATTACCATTGGGACAATGGATGAAAACCGGAGGTTCATCGAGAAGCTGGAGGAGGTCTTAAGAAGAACATAAGTCATCGAAAATCCTGGTCCCCGGGTTGCCGCGGTACTCACTTTTCGGCCATAAGAGCCGGCCTATACCCAATTGGACCGTTCAACTCCTTCCCTTGAGGGCTCCTCCAATCTTGATTCCCATGATGGCGCTGTTATGGTGTCCCATGGGAGTCTTCAATGGAATGGCTTGCCTCGAGGACAATGGACTGGGCTTTATTTTCCCCCATTTTATGATGCCACATTTTCATAACCCCCTGCCGGATTTCCATGAAAATCCCTGAAATTT
>CBDUXJ010000288.1:0-3020 GCA_965371165.1 uncultured Syntrophobacterales bacterium
TTTTTTCTTTAATTTCTCCGCCTCCTCCGCAGGGGTCCTTAAGCCAAGGGAGATATCGCTGGTGATGTGGTTTCCCGCCAAAGAGAGGACCGATGTGTGTTTTATACTTCCATTACAGAAGATGACGAGATCACTAGTCCCCCCCCCGATGTCCACGACGCCAGCTCCAAGATCCTTCTCCTCGGGACTCAGGACCGCCTCGCTGCAACCCAGTTGTTCTAAAACGATGTCATTGACGTGGAGCCCCGCCCGATTGGTACAACGGATGATGTTTTGGGCCGAGGTAACCGCCCCCGTGACGATGTGGACTTTTCCCTCCAAACGAACGCCGCACATACCGATGGGATCCCTGATTCCATCTTGATCATCGACGATATACTCCTGGGGGAGGACGTGGATAACCTCTCGGTCCATGGGGATCGCGATGGCGCTAGCAGCATCGATGACGCGTTTTATATCGTGCTCGGTAATCTCCCGGTTTTTCACGGCGATTACCCCATGGCTGTTGATGCCTCGGATGTGACCTCCTGCTATCCCGGTAAAGACGGAGTCGATTTGACACCCCGCCATGAGCTCGGCCTCTTCCACCGCTTTTCTTATGGATTGTACCGTTCCTTCAATGTTGACGACCACTCCCTTTCTGAGCCCCCTTGAGGGATGGGATCCGATTCCGATGATGTTTATCAATCCGTTTTGGACCTCCCCCACAATGGTGCAAATCTTGGTCGTTCCGATATCCAATCCCACCAACAATTTATTCTCCTTTCCGGCCATATTTCTCACCTCCTTTCTTTAATGAGTCTTTTCGCGTAAAATGCCGTTGCATCCATCATCTTTACGATTACCCTCTTTTCATAATTACAATCGATATACGTGGGTTTAAGGGGTCTTCCACGGAGATGTCTCCAGACCCTCTCCAATCGTTTCCACTTGGCCTCGTAATGGTCGCGGCCCAATTTGATTTCGATTGCCCCTTCATTCGTATAGAGGCTTATTCCAAAGGCCTTATCCATATGGATTTCGGAGATGTTCTTTTGGGAAAGGGCCTCTCCCCCTTCGATCAACCTGACCAACCTCAATGCTTTGGAGACTAACCCCCATGCTTCGTCGGGTTGGGCCTTGAAATCATCCCTATGGAGGCCCGTCAAAACGGGGTGATCGATTTGATGACCTTTGGGCACCCTGGCAAATATGACCCCTTGTCCATCGATGTAATACAGCCGGTCCAAAAGGATGATTGCCACTGGTTGCCTCTCGATGATTTTTATTGAGATCCTATCTGGGAAAATCCGCCTGATCTCTGCTCGGTCTATCCAGGGGTTCGCCTCCACCTTATTTCTCAATTTCGCTAGGTTTATACTAAGGATGTTGGGTTGGCGGTCCAATTGGGCCATGGACAAAATGTCCTTCTCGGAAGTCTTCTGGCAGCCCTCAATGGTTACTTCCCGGAGGGTCAGCAGGGGTGTCTCCTTCATGTAGTCATACACGACCCGCGATATGAAGGCCAAAACGGCGACGGCCAGTACCAGTATGGTGGCCTTGAATAGTCTCTTCAAAAGACGAGGGACCACTCTTCCCATGTCTTTCTCCCTCCTCGGATTATGCCTTCAGTGAAGCTCCCCTCAGGATCCTCTCCACTAATTCCGGGAAGTCAATCCCGGCAAAATGGGCCGCCTTTGGGACAAGGCTTGTCTCCGTCATCCCGGGCATGGAGTTGACCTCCAGGACGAAGCTTTCCCCTTTCTCATCTGCCATCATATCCACCCTTGCACAGCCCTCACATCCCAAAACCTTATAGGCCTCCAAGCCGATCCGTTCGGCTTCTTCATGGGTCTTCGCGGGAATGCTGGGCGGTAGGATATATTCCGTCTCCCCCTTGCTATATTTGGCCCGATAATCATAAAATCCACCTTTCGGGGCGATCTCGATTATGGGCAGAGTCTGCCCATTCAACACCCCTAAGGTAATCTCTTTCCCCTTGATGTATTCTTCCAATAGCAACCGATGGTCATATTGCCGGGCATGCTCAATGGCCTGGGCCAGCCCTTCTTTATCGTGGACGATGGTTACGCCAATGGTCGATCCCTCAGATGCCGGCTTCACCACCATGGGAAAGGGAAAGTTCAATTTTTCCAAGGCCTCCTTTACCCCTTCGGTGGCTTGCAAAATGTGGGAGGCCGGGGTGGGAATAGCGTGGGCTGCGAAGATCCGCTTGGACATGATCTTGTCCATGGATAGGGCGCTGGCTAGAACCCCTGAACCGGTATAGGGGATTCTCATTATCTCCAGCATGCCTTGGACGGTCCCATCCTCGCCGAACCTTCCGTGGAGGGCGATAAAGGCAACCCGGATCTGCTCGGAGATCAATCGCTCGGCAATGTCATAACCCACGTCGATGGGACAAACGTCGTAGCCCCTGACCCTGAGGGCCTTCACGATGGACTCTCCGGTCTTCAAGGAGATCTCCCTTTCCGCGGAGACCCCGCCCATCAACACGCCTACATTCCCTTGGCCCTTTGATCTTTTCATGCCTCTCCAATAATGTGAACTTCGGGGGTCAGCCGGATTCCCCGTTTCTCATGCACCTCATCCCGAATGAAGGTCATTAAAGCCAAGACGTCCGCTGCCGTGGCATCTCCCTCGTTGACGATGAAATTTCCATGCTTCTCCGAGATTCGTGCATCTCCAATCCGGTAACCCTTGAGGCCCAGCTCATCGATCAACTGCCCTGCGGGCGTTCCCTCTGGATTTTTGAAGATGGAGCCAGCCGTTGGCATATTCCATGGCTGGGACTGGACTCTAAGCCTTTGAAAGCCCTCGGCCTTCGCCGCGACCTTCTCTCCCTTCGCCTCCCTGACGGCAAGGATGCCCCTGAGAATAATGGCCCCCTTGGAGAGCACCAGATTTCGGTAGCTGAATCTCAGCTCCCCCCTTTGCTTTACCGCCACGCTACCCGTTCCCTCCATCACGGCGACGGATCTGACCACATCCTTCATTTCGGAACCGAAGGCCCCGGCATT
>CBDUXJ010000289.1:0-3017 GCA_965371165.1 uncultured Syntrophobacterales bacterium
GCTTTGCTCAGGGCCGTGAGCATGTCGAACGGCAGATGGACTTTTTACGAAGCCATCATTATTGAGGGATTAAGTTGAAGATGGTCCCCGAAGAGATCATCAAGAAGATTTGGCCGAAGGTCAGAACGAAACACCTCTTTCCTGAACTACCCATACCCAAGGTTTCAGAGGGCGAGGAGAGTGTTGCCCTGGAGATGAAGGATAAACAGATAACCATTAATACCGCTTTTTACGATAAGATCGCCCATAAGATGGGCGTTGAAGAGGCGGTTGAGGCCCTCTTGGACCACGGGATAAGCCATTATACCTATTGCCCCTGGGATTTTCACACTCACCTCAGGTTGTTCACAGAGGCGAAGCGGGTCGTGCAGGATAAGGAACAGGCCAAAAGGGCAGCGGGGTTATTTATGGATGTGGTGGCGGATACGTATTGTGTAAAGGGAAAGAAGACGCCACTACCTGAGCTATACAAACATATTGATAAGGGAAAGATGGATGCGGTTATTTCCTCCCTCTACCAGAGGATATGGGGCGTAGATCTCTGCGCGAAGGAGGATGAGGAAGTAGTTAGGAGGTTGGCTAGGATTCCCTATTTGGATAAGAAACAGTGGGATAAAAGCATTCAGAAATTCGCCCGAGTCATTAAGGCCCTTTTGGAGGTCGAAGAGGAGGAAGTTCGCCAGGAGGGAAGTCAGTCGAGCCCCATGGGAGAACATGGTCTTGACGGATATACCCTGGAAGAAATCGATCAGGGCCTCCGGAACTTCGCCAACCAGAATGCGGGTTTGAAGGAATTCAAGGAGACCTTCGAAGATTTCAAGGATGAGCTGAAGGATGTCGGGTACGGAATGGAAGGAGGAATGGGCAGGGGTGAGGGAAACCCGTTGGATGCCGATTTGATCTATTATATGAAATTGGCCGAAGGTTATTCCATCCCCATCAAGAAAGTACCCATGGAGAAGAGGGGATTCCTCAACCCCTATTCCCATTGTCCTTGGGAGATCGGGAGGCCTTTTCAGGATGTGGATGTGTGGACCAGTTTTGGCAAGATTATGCCCGGTATCACCCAGACGTGGAACAAGATCGAGGGGAGTACCTTCGGTGAAAGGGAGTCCGTACCGGATTGCATCATCATCATCGATTCCTCGGGGAGTATGACCAATCCGAGGAAGAGCTTATCCTATGCTGTCCTTGGGGCTGCTTGTGCTTCGGATGCTTACCTGAGGAATGATGCCAAAGTTGCCGTCTATAATTTTAGCGATGCCCCCATGGGGGGAAAGGCTATTCTCAATTTCACCTCGGAGAGAGCCAAGATCTACGGGGTTCTGTGCAAATACTTCGGGGGTGGAACCGCCTTCAATCTTAACGAACTTGATCCCCTGTTGGATGCCGCCAAGAAACCGGACATCTTCATCATAACGGATATGAAAATCACCAATTTGGGCAAGGTGATCGGATACTTTAACAATATCAACAATCGAATCACCGCCGTCTATATTGGTGAGAATACATACGCACTGAGATTCAGAGAGGCAATGGAGAAGAAGAAGAATATGAGCTTCTATAGCGTAACCAAGAAGGATGACATCCCAAAAATCGTCCTTGGAAAGATTAAGGATTATTTCCAAGGAAACCTCTAATGGGGGTCCATTTATCCTTCGCCCCCACAAAAGCCCGGCAGGTCTCATCACCTCCGGCTTTTTTTATCGAAGGGGACGGGTCATATCGAACTTAAAGAATTCCGTGGAGCGGGAGGCCTTCACCTCCGAATAGCGAGTAGGGGCGGTTCCTTCCTTAAAAGCTTCGAAAAAGGGGTCTGGGGTAGAAGGAGAGGCCAGCAGTCCTGTTTTGGGGTCAATTTTTGCGAAAATAATTTCCTCGGGAACTGGAAAGTGCTTGATGGGTTTTCCCTTCAACACGGTTTTCATATAATCCAACCAGATGGGGCAAGCAGCCCTTGAACCCGTCTCATCTTTCCCCAAGGGCTTTTCCTGGTCAAATCCTACCCAGACTCCCGTGATGAGATCCGGGGTATATCCCATAAACCAAGCGTCGGAGTAGTCATCGGTTGTCCCCGTTTTTCCCGCAGTAGGCCTCCCGAGGGCCTTTGCCCTCCATCCCGTCCCGTTCTGTATGACGCCCTCCAACAAGTTCGTTATGATGTATGCGGTCTCTGGGCTGATGATCTGTTCGGCTAACCCGTCGTTTACTTCCGCTCCCTGGTCATTCCGCGGATTAAGAGAAAGACTCCTCGCAGGAGGGACATTTTCCTCCAAGAGGTTTCCCTCCTTGTCGGTGATCTTTTTGATGAAGATTGGATCGGCCCTGCGTCCTTGATTTCCGAAGACGGCATAGGCCTTCGTCAATTCCAGAAGCGAGACAGAGGAGGACCCCAGGGCCATGGAGAGGTCCTCATTGAGAGGGGATTCGATGCCTAACCACCGAGCATATTGGATAACGGAGGAAAGCCCTATATCTTGGACGATCTTTACCGTAATCACGTTCCTGGATTTGGCAAGGGCCTTACGAAGGGTCGTTGGCCCGTAGAATTTCTCCTCGTAGTTTCTGGGTTTCCAGGACTGGTAATCTTGCGTGCCGTCGTAGATGACGGGGGAATCGACGATCACCGTTGCTGGGGTATACCCTTTATCGATGGCCGAAGCATAGATGATGGGTTTAAAGGCAGAGCCAGCCTGTCGTTTTGCCTGAACGGCCCTGTTGAATTGACTCTCCTGAAAATCCCTTCCTCCCACCATGGCCTTGACGTATCCCGTCTTCAGGTCGATACTCAGTAAAGCCGCATGGACCAATGGATCTTGCTCTAAGGAGAACGCCATTGTCTTACCCGAAAACCCTTTAACCTTCACCTTGATGACATCCCCCATCTGAAGCACATCTCCCGGGTTACGGACCCTCGCCCTGTAATGGGGAACCTCGGGATCTGGTTTTCGGGCCCACTTCATCTCCTCTAGTTCAATTTGGCCCATCCTATCGCCTACCTTGACCAGGACAACCTT
>CBDUXJ010000290.1:0-3005 GCA_965371165.1 uncultured Syntrophobacterales bacterium
AAGCTGCTTGAAAACAGTAACATCAAACAAAGAAAATATTTAACAGGGTGAATCACTGCAGCGTACTTCTATGTACGCCTCATTCCTCAGGATTTGCGCGCCTTGCATCTGGATCTTTTTTCTTTGCCGTCTGATCTCGACTTTTTACAATGACGTCATCTTTGGGTAGGTCCTCAATTAAAGGCCATTACTTCTCCAGCGCCAATTTTCCCACCCTCGCCTTGGCGAGGTCCCAACAGTAATCGTAAAGGTGGAGGCCTTTGCTGGTCGCGATGATCTCCCCGTCTTCCACCCCGATTTCCTTGGCCATATATTCCTTTACCAATTGAATGGCTGCCAGGTTGGAGGGAAATCCAGCCCAGAGATCCCAGGATCTGAAGTAGGGTATAAAGTGAAGCTTTCCGTATCGAACCCGGGTATCGATTCCACGAAGACATTGGGGATCGTCCAAGAAGATGGAGGCCGCATTTCCAACGGCCATATAGGCCTGATTCGTATTAAACCCGTCCTCCTTGTACATCTTGATGACCTCGGAAATCTGCCTCTCCAGGTCTTCTCCGTACGTGTAGCTCTCCAATTCCGATTTATTTGAGGTGATGAGCTTTTCCAGATAACCCTCAACGTACTCCATATCGGTGGGAGGGGGTACCCCAACGCCTGGGGGAATATCTGGGATGAGGGGCCGAGTGGAGGGAAATTTGATCTGTATCACGATAAAATCGTACTCAAGCCGCTTCTGTCCCTTAAAACTCCCCCTGTCTATCGTGTATTCGTAACCCTTTTCGGAGATATTATAGATGCATTGAAACCAAGCATCCGGGAGATCCCGGGCCTCAAAGTATTCGAAATGTAAGCCCATTCCTTCTCCTCCGTCGTCAACCTATTTTCCCCCGGGACGAGTTATGGAGTCCTTCAAGGCTGATAATCATGGCGCAGAACCCCAATATCCCGTTTCTTTAAGGAGTTCAGTCAAGGTACTTCATCGTCTCCTCGGCCTCCGCACGTACGACATAGGCGCGGTCCCAATCGAAGTCCTCATCTAGCCCCAAAATCCTGGCCACGGCTTTTTTGGCCGTGGATTTCTCCTCGGGGCCGATAAAACCGAACTTCGCCATCTTTCCGATGCTTCGTACCGCCTTTGCCCGGACACCGGAATGACGGTCGGATAGGTTTTTGATAAGGGAGTTGAACATCCTCTTCCGTGTTGTTTGTGGGATATCTTGGGGGTCCACGTGCTCAACCAACTTTCCCAATACCCTGGTGGCCGTATCCCTCACCTCCCCATTGGAATCATCCATGGCATCCATCACCTTGGGGGTAATCTTGGCCATTTCAGGTTCCCTAATCTTCCCAAGGGCATAGAGGGCAAAACATCTCACGTGAGGATCGAAGGATCCCGAATAGAACTTGAGCAACGGCTTTATGGCAGGTTTGCCGATCTGGCCCAAAGCCCTTGAAAGGTGGAATTGGACATTTAACTCTGCCTCCTTTAGTTCGTAGAGAATCAGGGGGATCGCTTTTTCTCCTATTGCCACCAATATTTTGAAGGCACGGTCCACGGCAGGCTCCAGATCAGGCCGGTCGAAGAGGTCGATATAGAAGAGGCTGCACAAAGCCAGAATGGCCTCATTGAGGTCTTTTCCCCGTAGGCCCTTTATCTTCCACTCGATTTCGTTGAGACCTTCGATGACGTCATCGACTCTTTCTGCCCTGAGCTTTTGAAAAGCTGACTTTAGATTGTCCTTCTCCACGGCCTTTCCTCCTTTTAAAAGCCTTTTGAATTGAGATACCTTTAATTTATTCTCAGGGGGAACCTAGGGTCTTTGTGAGCCCTGGAGAATGAATCCCACGGTGGGCACGAACCACTTCCCCAAATAGTCAGCAATGAGGACCGAAAGATTGGCCAGCAATACCGCGCTCGGTTTTTCCAAAAGACGGCCGAGTTCGACCCCGAAGGCCTCAACGTAGTTCTCCTCTTCCTTGTATTTCTTGGGGCCCTTAGCATCGAACTCCACCCCGATCTTCTCCATTTCCTTTTGAATGTAATTCGTCAATCGATTCAAGAGGGGTTTTCTTTTCCCCTCTTCTTCCAGATATTTATTCAAGCAGAAACCGACGAAGAAGATCAAGATATTTTCAACCTCTGCGAAGATCCGAAAGGTATTGGCCTCCCCATACCTCTCCATCAGGGCCTGGTAGTCTTCGCCGTGGATCCGAAGCCAATCGTTATATCCCTTGTCCAGATTCCACATCCGCTTTTCCTTCAAGGGATCCTTGGCCTCGTTGAGTCCTAGGATGGCGTAGACAAGCTTTCTCCCCTCATCGATGAGGAATTCCCCCAAAAGATCGACTTCCCTGTTCAATACCATTTTTTGACCGGGCATCTCCACCTCCACACGATATGCATTATCATACTCCAAAATAGTGAATTGGTAAAACATTTTCTTCAACTCCATTGGTGACCGAAGCATCCGAACCAATTCGGCGCCTTCGCTGGCAAAGGTTGATGCGTTTTTAGTATCCACCTCAGGCGCCTGAAGGGAGAGTGGGAAAAGTCATTTTTTGTCTTGACAAAAAAGGGGGGATGTTTTAGGATTCTTGTGCTAATTATCACATATTATTTCGTGTTATTTCGTGATTGATAGTTTTCCCCTAAAAAGAGACCACTATTAGCCGCCAGGACTTTTCTTGTTTTACATCTGAAATGTCGTGGAGGAGCAAAGGAAGCTTATAGCATATGCAAATGAGTAGTGGATTCCATTTAGGCATGTTCCTTAAACAATTCTTTTTGAAAGGAGGTAATACGTATGGGTGTTGAGAAAAGGTATCCCGTTCCCTCGGATCTTGAGATTGCTCAAGAAACGGAATTAAAGCCCATCACGGAGATCGCCGGGATCTGTGGAATCGCCGGCGACGAATTAGAACCTTATGGGAAGTATATGGCCAAGGTCAACCTGAGTATCCTTGACCGGCTTAAGGACAAGCAAAATGGCAAGTTCATCACC
>CBDUXJ010000291.1:0-3005 GCA_965371165.1 uncultured Syntrophobacterales bacterium
TTTACATCCAGTATCTCTCCAGTGATGAAATTGGCTTTATCCGATGCGAGAAAGAGGACGGCTTGGGCCACATCTTCAGGTGTACCCAATCGCTTCAAAGGAATGGCTTCGATGATGGATTTTCGTTTTTCCTCTGACCACTGGGCGCTCATTTCAGTTTCAATCGCATGAGGCGCGACGGCATTGACGTTGATCCCATACTGGGCTAGCTGTCGTGCCAATGTTTTGGTTAAGGCATCGATAGCCGCTTTTGATGGTCCATAACCCGGGGCCGATGTAATATCACCCATTTTCCCAGCGATAGATGAGACATTGATAATCTTCCCCATCCTTTGGCGTTTCATGATGGCAACCGCCGCCTTGCAGCAGTTGAAGGTTCCCTTCAGATTGACGCTGATTACCTGATCCCAATCCTCTTCCGTAACGGTCTCTATCGTTCCCCTTCGAATAGTCCCAGCGTTGTTTACCAGGATATCGAGCTTCTGAAAGGTCTTCTCGATCTGACCGAACATTGTCTCGACCTGTTGAGATTGGCTCACATCGGCCTGTATGGCCATACTTTGCACTTCCAAGACAGAGATATCATCGGCCACCTTCTCCAATTCATCCCTCGAGCAGATGTCGTTAATAACCACGTGGGCTTTTTCCGCCGCGAAGGCTAGAGCGATGGCTTTACCGATCCCTCTTCCTGCCCCCGTTACAAGGGCGACTCGACCTTCGAATGTCATGAGGAAAACCTCCCTTTGGAATTATGATCCCCGAAAGGTTCGACCGTGCTCCTTGAAATTACTGAATCCGCAAACGTGTTGAAACGGAATAATTCAAATTTGCTTTGCCTGTCGATACCAGCATAAAACAGGTTTCTTCAGGTCCAGAGTATATCAGACAATCGAACCCCATGGCAACCTCCCTTTGGGCGTTTACTGCTGTAAGAATTTCACCTTTGCAGACCAAAGAAATCTCGACAAATTGTCATTATTATTTCATAAGTATTCGGAATAATGGAAATAGTGAATATCTAGAATTTACTTGAAATCCTTGGTTTTTATTCCCATATTGACTTTCGCCTTTTGGGAAAGGATAATAGAAAAACACGGCAGAGGGCTCGAACTCCTGAGATGCGTGAAGTATTGTTCCCATCCCCGGGAAGGAGATAGATGAGCTATGGAACCTCAAAAAGTCGTCATTATAGACTGTGATCACGGGTCAATAGAGGAAGAGAGGGCTGTCCTCAGTCAACTTGAGGCAGATGTGGACTTCGCGCAAATATCGGGCGAAGAGGCAATTCTGGCCCGATGCCGTGATGCCGATGGGATCATACTCCAGTACGCTCCGCTTCCACGGAAGATGTTAGAAGCCTTACCTCGGTGTAAGGTCCTTTCCCGATATGGTGTGGGGGTAGACACTATCGATGTGGAAGCCGCCACCGAACTCGGGATCATCGTTGGCAACGTCCCGGATTATTGCATGGAAGAGGTTTCCGACCACACCCTGGCCCTCTTTCTCTCCTTGGTGAGAAAGGTTAACTCCCTGGAGCGTTCCATCAGATCGGGAACCTGGGATTTTCGGATAGCTGTTCCCATCCGCCGTCTGAAAGGTATGACTTATGGCATTGTGGGCTGCGGGAGGATTGGTCGGGAGGTAGCGAAAAGGGTAAAGGCCTTCGGCCTGAGGGTAATCGTGTACGATCCGTATATCAACGAGGTTGGGGGAATTGAATTGGTATCCTTTGAGAAGCTCTTGGCCCAATCAGATTTTATCTCCATTCACTGTTCCCTTACGGAATCAACGCACCACCTCCTCGGAAGGGATCAATTCCGGAAAATGGAGCGAAAGCCTATCGTTTTGAATGTATCCAGGGGAGCCGTGGTGGATGAGGCAGCTCTCATCGAGGCACTTGAAAGGGAATGGATCAGCGGGGCGGGCCTCGACGTCCTGGAGACGGAGCCTCCCGATGCGAAAAGCCCGCTCTTGAAAAGGGATAACGTGATTCTCACTCCCCACATCGGTTACTATTCTGAGGAGTCGAAATCGGAAATGAAAAGGCGTACCGCGGAGAACGTCTTCTCTGTCCTCACGGGAAAGCTCCCCAGTTCCGTAGTGAATAAAGAGGTGGTGGGTAGAAGCAGGGCCGGTCTATAGGAAGTCAAAAAAAGGGACAAGGTTTTTTGTGAAAGCCGTTAAGGGGGAAGATGAATCATGATAGCTGTTAGCACACATCATTCAGGAGGGGAATTCTTCAGAAATTTATTTGACCTGGAGGGAAAGGTTGCCATCATCATCGGGGGGACAGGCTCACTCTGTGGTGCCATGGCCAAAGGGCTCTGGCAGTCGGGGTGCAAAGTGGTCCTGGTAGGACGGAATGCGGACAAGGCGGAGGCCCATTTCAAGAACTGGAGCGCTGGGCCTGAATCTGCACGATTTTGTAGGGCCGATGTTACCGCGCGGGCCGAAGTCGAAAGCATCATTCCCGCAGTTTCCGACTGGTATGGGAGAATCGATATCTGGGTTAACGGGGTGGGAATGGTCTCTCCTACGCCATATACTGAAATCAGTGACGATGAATTCTCAAACATGATTAAGATCAACCTGCTAACGGTTCACCTGGGATGCCAGACGATCGGCAAACACTGGATCGAAGGGAAACAACGGGGCACCATTATCAACGTAGCATCCATGTCGGCCATTCGACCTTTGAGCCGAAACTTCACTTACAGCCTAACGAAAGCAGCCCTCTGGAACTTGACACAGAATCTGGCCCGGGAATGGGCGCCTTACGGCATCAGGGTGAATTCAATCTGTCCCGGGTTCTTCCCGACTGAAATAAACCGAGCCATACTGGACAAATCCCGGGTGGATGCGATTCTTGGGCACACACCCATGGGACGCTTCGGTGACCCAGAAGAGTTGATCGGTGCAACACTCCTTCTGGCATCGGAGAAAGCGGGAAGCTTCATCACAGGGGCCAATCTCGTTGTTGATGGAGGTTTTGCAATCACCTCAAT
>CBDUXJ010000292.1:0-3000 GCA_965371165.1 uncultured Syntrophobacterales bacterium
GTCTCTCCACGATATTATCCGTCAATTCGTTGCCGAGGATACAGAGAAATTCGCATCTCGTCCTTTCCACAATTTTCTTCTCGAAGTGATCGCTGGCCATGAGCTTTTCTTTGTGTCTGTAAATTCCATAAACTAATTCGAAGATCCCCTTGCCCAAGAGGGCTTCTGTCTTAAAGATAGGGGGCATCCAACTATCTTCTCGCTGAGGCCCCATCTCCAAGGTAGCCCGCAGTTCACGTTCCAGCCTATCCGCCCCCTCCCGCTCACACTTATTAATCACGAAGATATCCCCGATTTCCAGTATCCCTGCCTTAATGGCTTGAATATCATCCCCCAAACCGGGAACCAAGACCAGGACTGAGGTGTGGGCCGTATTGACGATATCAACTTCATCCTGGCCAACTCCAACGGTTTCCACGATGATGATATCCTTGCCCATGGCATCCATGACCCTGATAATGTCATTGGTCGATCGAGATATTCCTCCCAGGTTTCCCCTTGTGGCCAGGCTTCGGATGAACACCCCGTTATCAATGCTATGCCTCTGCATTCGAATTCGATCTCCCAAAATGGCCCCTCCAGTAAAAGGGCTCGTTGGGTCGACCGCCACAATACCGACAGTTTTTCCCTCCTTTCGGAGGATTTCCACGATCTTGTCCACCAGGGTGCTCTTTCCGGAGCCAGGAGGGCCCGTTATGCCGATAACGTAAGCCTTCCCCGTTTTTGGGTAGATCTTCTTGAGCTCCTCCATGGCGTTGGGCATGCGATCATCAATATCCCTCATCAGCCTGGAAGCTGCTCTGATATCGCCCCGAAAGATTTTTTCCGCCAAACTCATCCATCACCCGTTGGTATAGGGCAAAAGGTTCAACTATTTGTAGTGTCTTAAATAATTATGTATAATTCAAACAAGGATTAAATCCTAAATCGACTCGGCCGAGCCTTCGATAAACTCAGACCCCGAGCCAGTCGAGGGGCTCGTCGCGGGCCGAACCACTAAATCCCAAACAATATCTAAATCCAAATGGCCAAAACCTTATCTTTTCAAACGTCCTGTTTTGAATTTTTAGCTTTGGTCATTTGAATTTATTTAGAGCTTAGAAATTGGTACTTAGAGTTTGCCTGTAATGTGTTCCCCATTGCCCTTTTTTTGGGATGTCTACAAGACCCTTCCGGGAACACCAATATGTCTTGCTATGACAATCCGTTGAATTTCCGAAGTACCTTCGCCGATGTCCAAGAGCTTCTGATTCCGGTAATGCCTCTCGACGGGATATTCCTTCATAAGCCCATATCCGCCGTGGAGTTGAACGGCGTGGTTGGCAACGCGATGGTACGTTTCGGAACAGACCAGTTTTGCCATGGCCGATTCCTTGGAAAAGGGGCGTTTACGGTCGGCGAGCCAGCAGGCTTTATAGAGTATCAGCCTGGCCATTTCGATTTCGGTATACATGTCCGCCAGCTTAAAGGCATTGATCTGAAATGAGCCGATGGGCCTCCCGAACTGTTCCCTTTCGTGGGCGTATTTCATGGCACACTCAAAAGCTCCCTGGGCTCCACCCAGGCCCATGGCACCGATGCTGAGCCTTCCCCCGTCAAGGGTTTCCAACATCTGGTGAAACCCCTCGCCTCTTTTCCCGAGGAGGTTCTCCTTTGGGATTCGACAATCCCTGAAGGAGAGCTCTCCCGTATTGGAGGCTCGCCAAACCATTTTACCATGCATGGATTTCGCCTCAAACCCTGGAGTTCCATTTGGGACCAAAATGCAGGAAAGCTCCTTGGACCCTTTCTGCCCCTTCCCTGTTACAGCTTGCACCACACAGACGGCACTGATTTCCGTTGAGGAGTTGGTGATGAAGATCTTACTTCCGTTGATGATCCAATGGTCGTTCTCCAGCGTAGCTCTCGTGGTGGTGGCCCCTGCATCGGAACCGGCGTTGGGTTCGGTCAAACCAAAGGAGGCCAGGGTTCTCCCGGCAACGAGGTCGGGGAGCCATTGGCTTTTTTGATCACTATTTCCGAAATGGTAAATGGGGGATATTCCCAGGGAGCATCCCGCGGCCAATGTGGCTGCTTGGGACCCATCGACCCGGGCGATTTCCTCGGTTGCGATGATATAGGACAGATAGCCCATATCCGATCCGCCGTATTCCTCTGAGACATATAACCCGAATAGTCCCAGTTCCCCCATGCGGTGGGTCAATGGGACGGAGAATTCCTCCTTATCGTCCAGTTCCTGGGCCACCGGCTCGATTTCTTTTTCTGCGAAGGTCCTGATCATTTTCCGGACCATCTCTTGTTCTTCAGTCAAATCGAAATCCAAGGCCATCGGATCCCTCCTTATTTTTCCATTCAGTGGAAAGGGGTTAAAAAGGGTGAAAAGGTCCCGAGGAGTAAAATACCTCTGCCTATTTCTTGAGCTTGATATTTCGGCGAACCCAATTAACCGCTTCCTCTATAGGTGTTCCCGGCGCAAAAATCTCCATTATGCCCGCTTCCTTGAGTTTTGAGATGTCCTCCTCGGGGACGATCCCGCCGCCAAATACCATGATATCATCAGCCCCTTTCTCCTTCAGGAGATCCACAACACGTGGAAAGAGGTAATCGTGGGCTCCGGCCAAGCTACTGAGGCCAATGCCATCCACATCCTCCTGGATGGCGGCTGCCACGATCTGCTCCGGGGTTTGGTGGAGTCCCGTATAGATCACCTCAAAGCCAGCATCCCTGAACCCCCGTGCAATGATTTTTGCCCCGCGATCGTGCCCATCCAGCCCTGGTTTGGCCACCATAATCCGGATTTTTCTTTCAGGATTCATATTCCCTTTCCATTCATAGCATTTTTAATCTTTCGCGCCCGGCCCAGTGCGACGCCTTCAGGATTTGTGGGGGATCTCTAAAAAAGTCGCTCTTCGCCGCTCAGAAATCTTTTTTCGACCATTCTAAAGTTGATGGTCTCGTAAAAAGTCGGAATCAGACGGCAAAGAAAAAAGATCCAGATGC
>CBDUXJ010000293.1:0-2928 GCA_965371165.1 uncultured Syntrophobacterales bacterium
CCGGGAAAAGATCGAAAAGATTGGCCATGGGGTTCAATGGCATATGATCGGACATCTGCAGAAAAATAAGGCGAAACATACCGTAGCCTTATTCGATTACATTCACTCCCTCGATGGAATCTCCTTGGCACAGGAGATAGACCGAAGGGCTGCACAAAAGGGGATAAGGGTGAGGGCCTTGGTTGAGGTGAACCTGTCGGGAGAGACGTCCAAATTTGGGATTGCCTCCGAGGCAGTAATGGACTTGGTTCGCCATGTAGCCCTCCTGAAACATATTTCCATCGAGGGTTTGATGACCATGCCCCCCTACTTCGATGAGCCGGAAAAGGCACGTCCATATTTTATAAGGCTTCGAGAGCTCAGGGATCGGATTCGGGAAGAGGGGATTGAGGGGGTCCGGATGGATGAGCTCTCCATGGGAATGTCGGGGGATTTCGAGGTGGCCATCGAGGAGGGGGCGACGATGGTCCGGGTGGGGACGGCGATCTTTGGGGAGAGGAGATATTGAGAGGGGGTACTGGAGTAAGGTTGAAGAGGCGGGCCGCGAAGAGAAGAATCTCTCTTTTCATTTCTTTTTTCGTACTGTGGACAGGCTGCGGGCGGAAGGGGCCCCCTGTTTCCTTCGACCGCATCGTCCCGAAGGCCACAACGGATTTAGAGGCCTCGGTCCGGGAGGGACGGGTGATTTTGGAGTGGTCGCTGCCTAAGGAGAATACAGACGGGTCGAAATTGGTGGATTTGTTGGGTTTCAAGGTTCTCAAGGGCTCATTTGAGGGAGAGGAGTGCAAGGGTTGCCCAGAGAGATTGGTTCCCATCGCTGAAATTGTTTTGGCTTCGGGGGAACATTATTTGATAAAGGACGATCGGGTCTTTTGGGTGGATAAGGGGTTGCGGGCTGGGAGAACATATGGATATAGGGTGCTGGCTTTTAATAGAAGGGGCCATTTCAGCGAGGAGTCCAATAGGGTTGAAGTACTTTGGGATATCTCCCCTCCTCCGCCGAAGCAATTGCGCGCTGTGGGTGGCGATGGTATGGTGGAATTGAAGTGGGCTCCTGTGGAGGAGGCCGTGGGATACAACCTCTATCGGAGCGAGGCAGAGGAGGGTTTTCCGCTCCATCCCTTAAACCCGGAACCCGTTGAGGATACGTACTACAGGGATACTCGAGTGGTGAATGATAGGGATTATCGGTATGCGGTGAGAAGCGTGAGCAAGGCAGGGGAGACCCTAATCGAGGGTGGCAATTCAACCCCCATCATCGTGACACCGGTCGACCTCATCTCTCCTTCTCCTCCAACCGGATTAGTTGCTTTTCCCTTGTCCCAGGGTATGGAGCTGAGATGGGCTGCGAATCCCGAATCGGATGTTGTGGGGTATCGCGTCTACCGGAGGAGGGTATTTGAGCAGAAATTTGAGAGGCTAACGGATGAAATGGTAAGGGAAACCATCTATTTGGACAGGGGGTTGAGAAGGGGTGAGGAGTACGATTATGGTGTCACAGCGATCGATGGCTCGCGGCATCAAAACGAAAGCGCTTTTTCGGAGATGATAAGGGTAAAATATACCTATATCCAATAGGCCTGGGTCTTCCAAGGCTTCAATGGGGGAACGCGATGCACTATTTTCAATACAAGGATGGGGACCTCTGCTGCGAGGAGGTGCCCATAGCGACCATAGCCGATAGTGTGGGAACACCATTCTATCTTTACAGTCATAAGACATTGGTTCGGCATTTCAAGGCCTTCGACTCGGCATTTGAAAAAGTGCCTCACCTGGTGTGCTATTCGGTGAAGGCCAACTCGAATTTGGCCTTGTTGAGGATATTCGTAAACCTAGGGGCCGGCTTAGATGTAGTGTCGGGGGGAGAGCTCTTCAGGGCATTGAAGTCGGGGGTAAATCCCAAGAAGGTTGTCTTCTCCGGGGTAGGAAAAACTGAGGAGGAGATAGAATATGCCCTCGATTCAGGAATTTTGATGTTTAACGCTGAATCATCTCAAGAGTTGGCCCGTATCGACGAAATAGCGCAAAGGCTGGGCACGAAGGCTCCCGTGGCCATACGGGTCAATCCGGATATCGATCCTAAAACCCATCCCTATGTCGCAACTGGACTGAGGGAGAACAAGTTCGGGATCGATTTCAACCTCTCCATGAAGGAGTATATCTTCGCCAAAGGGTTACCCCACATTGAGATCATCGGGGTGGATTGCCATATCGGCTCTCAATTGATCGAGCTCCAGCCCTTCGTCGAAGCATTAAGGAGGGTGAAGGAGTTGATCCACGCCCTAGGCCAGAGGGGGATCGAGATCCAATACCTCGACTTAGGTGGAGGACTGGGGATAACCTATAAGGATGAAGTTCCTCCCCATCCCACGGAATACGCCAGGGCCATTGTCGAGGAGGCCTCGGATTTAGATTACACTTTAATCTTCGAGCCGGGAAGGGTCATCGTGGGGAATGCGGGAATTTTGGTCAGTCGGGTCCTCTATACTAAGGAGGCCGGGGAAAAGAACTTCGTCATCATAGATGCCGGCATGAATGACCTCATTAGGCCAAGTCTATACGGTTCGTTTCAGGGGATTCTGCCAGTGACCAAGGGTGAAAAGGAGGAGATAGTGGCGGATGTAGTTGGTCCCATTTGTGAGTCCGGGGATTTTATGGCAAAAAACAGGAGAATGCCTAAGTTCAATCCGGGGGATCTAGTGGCCGTGATGAGTGCTGGGGCCTATGGATTTTCCATGTCTTCCAATTACAACGCTCGGCCGAGGGTATGCGAAGTGCTTGCCGGGGGAGATCGTTTTCATCTCATCCGGGAAAGGGAGAACTATGATGATCTGATTCGAGGGGAGAAAATACCGGAATTCCTGAAACAAATTAAAATGACCGATGCCCTAAGGGGAAATGCTAAGCACTAAGTAAGACCGCTTCGTA
>CBDUXJ010000294.1:0-2916 GCA_965371165.1 uncultured Syntrophobacterales bacterium
GGGGAAGTTACGCTATGAGCTATATCATCTGCGAAAAGCGAAAGGGAAATCCCAAGGTCAACGTCGAAGTCTGCAGGAGAAAATGCAAGCATGCCAACCAATGCAAACCCTACAATGAATACCTGGGCATTGCTCAAACCCTTCAAGAGGAAAAGGGCAATTTACGAAATCATCCCATATCACCTTGATCTTGAGCCTTCGGTTTTCGGTTTACAGCGGCCCCCCCCTTTGACCCCCTAAAAACCTCTGCGGAATCCCCCCTACAAGGACGCTGTTGAGGAAGTCCCCAATCCCCAAATTCATATTGCAGTATGCTGAGCATGGCGACCCCTACCGTCTCTGACCTCAGGATTCGGGGTCCCAGCCCCACCGGGATGAATCCATTCCCATTTGCTGCGGAGACCTCCCCTTCGCAAAAACCTCCCTCAGGTCCAACGAGGAAGAGGAATTTTCTCGATTTTTTATCGATTTCCCCCATCCTCTCTTTCAAGGACATCTCCTCCTTCTCCCAAAGGATCAACTTTACAAGGTCACGAACGTGCCATTCCAGAATTGACCTAAGATCACGGATAGCTTCAATCTTGGGAGGAACGGTCCGCCCGCACTGTTTAGCCGATTCAAGGACGATCCTTTTCCAACGATTCCATCTCCTCTCGGCTTGTTCCCCGACCAATTTCGGAACCGTCCTCGATGAAATAAATGGGAAAATTGCCGAGACACCCATTTCAGTAGTTTTTTGCAATACATAATCCATCTTATCCCCCTTCAAAAGGCCTTGGCCTAAGATGACCTCGATGGGAGATTCCCTCCGGGGGGTACTCGTTTTCCCAATTTTCACCGTTATCCGATGGAGTCTTTGGCTTTCAATAATTCCCCAATACTCCGTTCCCTTCCCATCGAAGAGGACAATTTCATCCCCCTTCTTTAACCTGAGGACCTTTTGGATATGCCTCGCCTCGGCCCCGGAAATCTCTATTTCATCGCCCACCCAATGGTGGTTTTCTACATAAAAACGCGACACTAATCACCCTCATGCTCTTTTAAAAACTACACAGGCCCAACCGTCCTCCTGGGAAACCTCCATCAAGGCGAAAGACCCATTGGTGAAGAGCTTTCTCAAAAGGCCCACCTCTCCATCTAACACTCCGGAAAGAATAAGGGCACCTCCAGCCGCAACACGGTCCATCAGGGAAAACCTCATTTCCTCGATGGTCTTCGCATCAATATTTGCGACAACCAAATCGAACTGTTCCCCTATCTGAGAGCTGGTGGCCTTTTTCATCCGAATCCTTCCCCCCAATTTATTAATACGAACATTTCCCCTCGCATTATCGATGGCCCTTTGGTCGACGTCTATACCCAGGACACGCCGGGCCCCCAATTTGGCCGCCGCAATACTGAGAATACCCGATCCCATGCCCACATCCAAGACCGAGCGGGGGGTTCCTCCACCTCTGAGTGGGAGGTCATATCCTCCGGTAATGGCCTTCTCCAGTGCTCGAAGGCAAAGCCGCGTGGTCGAATGAGTCCCCGTTCCAAAAGCCATTCCCGGCTCGATATCGATGACAATCTTCCCCCTTGACCTTAACCTAATCCAAGGGGGTTTAACGACGATCCGCCTTCCTGACTGGGAAGCCTTGAAGAAAGCCCTCCAACGCGTCATCCAATCTCTATCAGCGACAAAGCGAATCTCAACGCCAGATGGACAAATCTCGGGGAAGGACTCCCTTATAGCCTCTAAATAACGGGTAATAGATTGAGCCTCAATCATAAGCGGAACGCGGAAATAGGCCTTAATTATTTCGAACCCCTCCTTCTCCTCCGCGTCTTCAATAACAATCCCGCTGGATCCCCTTTCCATAAGGAAATTGGCCAAGGCCTCCTGGGCCTGCTTCGGAATGGTAACCCTAACCTCTCCCCATTGGGTAGGCGCCATATCCCTCTTCTTGCGATGTTCCCGTTTTGTAACCGCCAAAGGCCTTTGGGACTTCATCTTAACACAGAAATGGATTTCCTCAAGGAGAAATCCCCCCTCCATCCAGAAGGGGGCTCATTTCCTTGACAATGAGTGGAGGTATATCCTATAATTTCACTTAAAAATTTAAATAGTTATGGTTTTTTACGTTAAAATAAGCCCTCCACGTTAAGAGATGGAAGGTCAACGTGAGACTATTCATTACCTTCGAGGGCATTGAAGGAAGCGGTAAAACGACGCAAATTCAACTCCTGAGGGGTTATTTGGAACGAAAGGGATATCGATGCCGCATTACCCGCGAACCTGGCGGTTGCAGAATTGGGGATAAAATAAGGGATATTCTTATGGATACGAACAACCAAAACTTGACCCCTCTTAGCGAATTATACCTCATCATGGCCAATCGGGCACAGCACGTTATGGAGGTGATCGAACCTACTCTGAAGAGCCAAAGTGTTCTAATCTGTGATCGGTTTCACGATGCGACGGTGGCCTATCAAGGGTTTGCACGAGAGATAGCCCTCGATTTGATCGAAAGGCTCAACCAAACGGTTACCAAGGGGCTGAAACCCGATCTGACGATTTTACTGGACTGCCCCGTTGAAGTGGGGTTGGAGAGGGCCAGGGGAAGAATGGAGGCCGGGGACATATCATGGAAAGAGGGCAGGTTCGAAGGGGAACGAGGGGATTTCCATCAGAGGGTGAGGGATGCCTATCTCACAATCGCCAAAGCTGAACCCCACCGGATTAAGGTCATGGATGGATCACGAGATAAGCATACCGTTGAGCGGAAAATCCGGCAACTCGTTAATCCCTTTTTAAAATGATTCATGGGTGATGACCTCATAAAAAGTCAGAAATGGGACGGCAAAGTAAAAAGTTCCAAATGCAAGGCTTGCGAATCTTGAGGAATGAGGCGTACTTACAGTACGTCGCAATGA
>CBDUXJ010000295.1:0-2900 GCA_965371165.1 uncultured Syntrophobacterales bacterium
CTTAACCGCCTCCACGGCCAAAGCGGCGGCCTCCATGGGGGACAACCCCTCCACCTCTTCCCCCATGGCTTCGGCGATCAGAGCGAACTTGGTGGGGCTCCCCATGAGGTTGAACGTCATAACATAGGGAAGCATGATGGCGTTTGTCCTTCCGTGGGGAAGGTGATATTCAATTCCAAGGGGATTGGACAAAGCGTGGACTGCCCCCAATCCCCCGCTGCCAAAGGCAAGGCCCGCTATGGTGGCGGCAAGGGACATATGATATCTGGCCTCCAGATTTTCGCCCTTGGCAAAGGCCTTGGTTAGGTTGTCCGCGATCAATATTATGGCTTCGATGGCAAGGATGTCGGAAAAGGGCGTGGCGTTGACCGATACATAGGTTTCGACAGCATGGACCAGGGCGTCGATACCCGTGTCAGCAGTGACCCTGGGAGGCATGGAGAGGGTCATCACGGGGTCGACGATGGCCACATCTGAAAGGACGTAGTTACTGTAAATTGCATTTTTGATGTTGGAGGCCTCGTCGGTGACGACAAAGACCCTGGTCACTTCGCTGCCGGTTCCGGCTGTGGTGGGAATGAGGATTTTTGGGAGGCCTCTTTTCGGGACCATATCTATCCCGGAAAAATTTAATACGTTCCCCTCATTGGTGGCCATAATGGAGGTCCCCTTTGCAACATCGAGGGAGCTGCCCCCGCCAACTCCGATGATCAAATCGCATTTCTCGTCCTTTAAGTATTGGGTACATTGGTCCACAATACGTGCCGGGGGTTCCGGCTCCACCTGGTCGTAAAGGGAGAAGGCGATGCCATCGGAATCCAAAGGGGCCTTGATTGCCTCAACGAGTCCCGCTTCGACCAGTCCGGGATCCGTTACGATGAGGACCTTTTTCCCACCCAATTGCTTGACCTCGGCCGCCACGCCATTTACCGCATCGATACCGAACAGAATCCTGTTGGGCGAGAGAAAGGCGTGGGTTTTTACTTCCCTCATATCCATATCTATCTCCTTATTACGTTTCCTTTTGCCTGGGTAATTATTACTACACATCAAACGGAACAGGTTAGGCGATCTTCTCCTTTATCTTCGCCCTTCCGGGAATTTTTTGGAAGACATTGTCGAGAAGCCCCCCGTCTACCAGAATATCCTGGCCGGTTATGAAACTCGATTCATCAGAACAGAGAAAAAGGGCCGTATGGGCCACGTCCTTGGGGGTGCCGATTCGCCCCAATGGTATCATTTCGATTCTTGCCCGGGTTACCTTTTCATCCTGATAGATATTCTCCGACATAGGGGTCCGAATCAACCCCGGGCTAACGGAATTCACCCGGATATTGTATTTGGCCCATTCCATAGCGCACTGTTTGGTTAGCATGATAACCGCAGATTTCGCCGGCCCATAGGGACCCCCATGGGGAAGGGCGTAATGCCCGGCCATGGAGGCTATATTCACGATAGTACCTGATCTCTGTTCGATCATCTGCTTGCCGATTATTTGCGAGCAAAAGAACACACCTTTTAAGTTAGTATCCATAACTCTGTCCCAAGCCTCTTCCGCCAAATCTTCGAGAGGAGAGGGCACGTTTATACCCGCATTGTTAACCAGGATATCGATCCGTCCAAAGGTGTCCAGGATCTTATCCCTTAATCGTACCACGTCTCCCTTGAGGCTGACATCCGCTTTGATGAAGATACATCGATTCCCCGCTTGAGCAAACTCGTCCGGTGTGTCCTTTTCCATCATTTCTTTCACAAGGGAGAGACCTTTGGCTTCATCTCGACCTGTAACTACGACCTTGGCACCTTTGCGATAGAAAAGGCGAACACATCCCTCCCCAATCCCCCGCGTCGAACCGGTGACAATAGCAACTTTATCCCTCAACCGCATGTGAAAACTCCCTTTCCGCAACGCCAAACAGTGCTATCCTGCAACCATGAGACTTCTCGGCCGTTCTTAGAGCTGAGAATCGGGAAGACAGGGGTAGATTGAGTCCCCCTGTCTCACGAGAAAAAAATCAACCCATTGTGCTTAGCGGCTGACGATAAGTATTCTTGCCCCATTTTGGAGCCTGGTGAGAATTTCTCCGGAATGACGGTTATCCAGAACTGCCTTGCAGCCCAGCAATAACTGCCCTCATGAAAGCGGGCAGATCGTCGGGCTTCCTGCTGGTGATCAGGTTCCCGTCGACAACGACCTCTTGATCAACATAGTTTGCCCCTGCATGGATCAGGTCATCTTTAATGGAGAAAAAACACGTTGCGGTTTTCCCCTCAACGATTTCCGCCGAGGCCAGCATCCAGCCCGCATGACATATGGCCGCCACCACTTTCCCTGCCTCGAAAAGATCCTTCACCAGTTTGACCATGGATGGATAGCGGCGCATTTGATCCGGTGCATATCCACCTGGTATGACGATGCCGTCGTAATCGGCTGCGGAAATCTTGTCAGCGCTGGCGTCGACATTCGCTTGAAGTCCCGACTTAGATTTATAGGTTTCGGAGCTTCCCGAACCCACCACCGTGACATCTGCCCCGGCTTCTTTAAGCCGGTAGTAGGGGTACCAGAATTCGAATTCGTTGTACATCTCCTCGGCAAGAATGACTACTCTTTTTCCCTTCAGTTCCATCATCGTTCCTCCTCTCTCCTCATGGATACCTTCTTCCCTTACCAGTTGATATACTGCTTACCTCTTTACCTTTTCAAAGACAGGCCATTCAATTTTTCATAGTACAGCGCCAGCCCGCCATGATCTGCATCGTCATGACCTTCAGCTACGAGCACCTGCATCATTTCCATAACCTGGGAAGTCAGCGGCATAGCTGTATGGAGTTCCCTACTTGTTTCTAAAACATTGGTAAGATCTTTGAAGTGCAGCTTCATCTTAAAACCGGGAGCAAAG
>CBDUXJ010000296.1:0-2890 GCA_965371165.1 uncultured Syntrophobacterales bacterium
GGATCTTTTTTCTTTGCCGTCTGATTCCGACTTTTTACGAAATGATCAACTTTAGCATGGTCGAAAAAATACTTTGGGCAGCGAAGAGCGACTTTTCCAGAGATCTCTCATCACCTCTCCGAGGTGCGGCAGCCCTTTCTCCCATTATCCTCCAAAAGCCTCCACGATTCCGGGGACAAAGAAGCCCAGGGCGATGCCTGGGCTTCTCCTTACTATCTCCCCTGCAATGATTCCGCAGGAGAGAGGACGCTCCATCCCTCGATATGGGACTCACTTCGGCTTCGGCATCACCATGTCCGCCAGTTCTTCGTCGTAGATATGTCCCTTGGCAATCTGCCTCCTGTACTCGAGGAAGTCGATCACACCGGAACCCGTCTGCTTCTGGGTGTTGAAGGTGTTAAATCCGAGCCATGCCTCCATGTTCATATTGGCGGCCAACCAGTACATAGCGTGGACCTTGGTATTATCCCACCAGAACTTCTTCTTAATCCGAATGGTCTCGATGGTCTTCATGAGACAAAGGGGCATCACATTGGCAAAGGTCCACGTCATACTGTTGATGGTGCTATCCAGAAGGGAAAAATCCGTTTCCAGGCCCTTCAGCATCTCCGTGGCCTTTTTGCCCTCCTCCCCTGTCTTGTATTCCCCGTAGATAATTTCACCGTCATCGACGTATCTGTCAGTGACCACCCTGGGGTCCCTCACCCAATTTCCATCCTTGCCCTTCTTGATGGGGACGGCCTTGGTGATCAGGCCCAACCTTTCCATCTTGTAGGCACTCCAAGGGACATTCGAGATACAGTTCCACATGGCCTGTTCCATAGTCAAATTCCATGGCAAGAAGTCGCTCGATCCGCCGTCGGGGGTCGATCCAACCCTCGTCCCGGCCTGGCCTAGGGCCGCCGTGTCGGCGGCGACGGTGAGGTCGCAGGCCTGCCCGATCTCTTGTCCACCGGCGATCCTCATCCCGTTACATCGGCAGATCACCGGGGTGCGGCATTTGATGATCCCGTCCACCATGTTGGAAAAGAGATCCATATAGTCAGCATAGTCCTTGGGCCTAAGGGTGTAGTACTCCGCATATTCCTTCGTATTCCCACCCGTGCAGAAGGCCCGGTCCCCCACGGCTGTGAAGATGGTAGCCACAACCGTTTTGTCCATGGAGGCCCTGTGGAAACCCGCAATCACCCCCTTCACCATCTGGGTCGTATAGGAATTATACTGTGTGGGGTTGTTCAGGGTGATCCACGCGTTGTAGAGCCCCTCTACCTCGTTGCCCTTGGGATCAAGCAAGGGTTTCTTCTCATACATAGTGCACGGGGGCTCCGTGCCGAAAAATTGATCGCTAAAAAGGTTATGATCTTTGGGCTCATTGTCCCTCACTAGCCAATCCAAAGCCATCTTTCAACCTCCTTTCTCCTCTTTTCCTTGGAGGAATTTGCCTCCTTCCCATGAAACGGATACCGAACCCATTTTCGCCGACACATCAAAAGTCAGGGGTGAGGACGATGCGTTTCGTAAATTTGCCCTCGTGCTGGTCCCGAAAGACCTGCTGAATCTGGCTCATGGGACGGGGCTCCAAGAAGGGTTCGATTTGAATCCGGTCCTGCAGAACCATCCCCAAAACCACCGGATAGTATTGGGGCAGGCAGCCCCACGTTCCGATAATATCGGCATCGAAGGCCATGAGTCGCGAAATGGAATATTCGTTTTTCTGCATTCCAAAGCCGATGACCACCAGCTTTCCGATGAAGGAAAGGAGCGTCAAAGCGATCTCCTGACCTGCTGCTGTCCCGGTGATCTCGAAGATCTTCCACCCGTAGTTGTGGGGCAAGCCATTGGCTTTACAAATCTCGCGGAATTCGCCCTGGACGTCCTTGGGGCCCTTGTCGGTAGAATTGATGGTGAAATCTACCCCATATTTCAGAGCCCGTTCCAATTTCTCCGGGTTCCGGGCAATCCCTATCACCGTCTTTGCGCCCAGGGCCTTTGCCATCTGGGCCATGTAGACACCAACCCCTCCCGTCACCCCGACGATCACGGCCAGATCCCCCTCTTTCAGGTCCGCCCTCATGGCGGCCTGATAGGGGGTCGTCGCCGCATCCGCGATGACGGCCAGATGGGAAAGGGGTATTTCACCACGGTTTTCCACCACGCATAAATCCTCGGCGGGAACGACGATATGCGACGAAAAACCTCCCATGTTCCCCAGGCTGTTACCTGGCATCTTTTGGGCCAGACACCTATTTCCCCTACCCTGGGCACAGATGGGGCACCGGTTACAGGGCATTACCGCTGGGATGATAACCTCTTTCCCGACCACATCCCCCTTCCCCGCGACCACGGTACCACTGATCTCATGGCCCAGGGTCAAGGGTGGCTTGGTAACCGTGGGAACGCCACCGTAGAAATATCCCAGGTCAGTGTGACAGACGCCACAGCCCGCTACCTCAACGAGTACCTCGCTCTCCTGGAGTTCCGGAACGGGAATGCTGGTCCTCTCTAACCTGCCTTCGGTGACTTCCCCCGTTTCCCTATCCTTGGCCCAGGGTTGTACCATCTGCCACGTCTCGATTCGTTTTGGTAAATCGACCATTGTTCACCTCCCATCTTTCTCCGTGTCCACTATGAATCCCTACATCTCTCTTGCCATTGTCTAACCAGCACCTCCTCTAGTATAGTATCCCAGTAATAACCTGCCTAATTCACACGATCGCACAGCGTCCAGAAATACGACATTTTAAATCCGAAATTCGAATATCGAAATTCCAAACAAATCCGAATATCAAATGACCAAAATCGATTCGGCTGAGCTCGTCGCAGGCCAAAACATGTTTAGAAAATTGGGAAATTTGAATTTTGTTAGTGTTTCGGATTTCGAATTTCACAT
>CBDUXJ010000297.1:0-2859 GCA_965371165.1 uncultured Syntrophobacterales bacterium
TGGATCTTTTTTCTTTGCCGTCTGATTTCAACTTTTTACAATGACGTCAATTTTATACTCGAAATCATCGAGGAATCGCAACTATGGTCGGTATCTTTTTCGGATGTACTATCCTCCTCTTTGAGGAGCTCCGTAGTGCCTTGGAGGCCTTTTTCCGGAAGGCGAGGGTTCCATATGAGCCCCTGGGTATTGATCGGTGCTGTGGGATCCCTCTCCTCCTCGCAGGTCTCCAAAAGGAGGCCGAGGAAAATGGAAAAAGGCTGGTTGAGGATATCTCCCAAAAGGGTATCTCGACTCTGGTCACCAGTTGCCCCCACTGCTACAGGGCTTTTTCCAGTGAGTTCCCTAATCGATTCGGCGTATCGACTCCATTTAAAACACTCCATTTTACCCAGTTTGCCGCCGATCTCATCCGAAGGAGGAGGATCAGGCTAACCAAACCTGTAGACCAGAAAATCACCTATCACGATCCATGCTACCTGGGGCGAATGGGCGAGAAGATCTATCGGGAACCGAGAGAGGTTTTGGCATCCATTCCCGGGCTGAAAGTGGAGGAAATGGAGCATAACCGTGATAAGGCCACCTGCTGCGGTGGAGGGGGATTGGTAAGGGCCTATCTCCCTCTCCTATCCTCGGCAGTTGCTCAGGAGAAGATAGAATCTCAGGCACAGCCCACCGGTGTTACCGGAGTCGTATCCTCCTGCCCCTTTTGCTATTTCAACTTGAAGGAGGGAGCCGAAGAGGTCGATGAGGGGGGAATTGGGGTCTATGATTTGGCGGAACTTCTCGTCCGATCCATGGAGGAACCTCAGGATGCATGATGCCAAGCGTAGGTTTACCGACTTCAAAAGAACCATCTATAAAGCTGTCGACGATGAGGTGCTTCGATCCGCGCTGCGGAAGGCGGTAAAATCATTCCGCGAAAATCGGGATAAGGCCCTGAAGCAGTTCCCCCACGTGGAGGAACAACGAAAAATACTCATTGAAAAAAAAGAAGAGGTTCTTACCCATCTCGATGAAATGATCGAGAAGTTCAGCGCTGCCGCCCGGACAATGGGGGTTAAGGTCCATCTGGCGGAGACCGTGCAGGAAGGGCAGAAGATCCTCGAGGAAATCGTTGGTTCGAAAAAGCTCATCGTCAAGGGGAAATCAATAACCTCCGAGGAGTTGGATCTCAACGAATTTCTGGAGGGAACGGGGAACGAAATCTATGAAACCGACCTTGGGGAGTTCATCGTACAGCTTCTCCACGGGAAGCCCATGCATCTGCTCGCCCCGGCCGTGCATGTCACAAAGGAACGGGTTGCCCAGCTCTTCTCCGAGCTTGCGGGAAGGGAACTACCCCCTGAACCTGCTGAATTGACTCGGTTTGCGAGGGATTTCTTGAGGGAGAAATTCTTCCGGGCAGATATCGGCATGAGCGGGGCCAATGCCATCACGGCCGATACGGGTTCCATCTTTCTCATTGAAAATGAGGGCAATATCCGCTTCGCCACCAATGCACCCCCCATCCACATCGCCGTGGTTGGGCTCGAGAAGATCCTCCCTACCTTGGCCGATGGAACCCTCATGGTGGAAGTAACCTCTCGGTATGCTGGTTATTACGCGCCGAGCTATGTCTCCATTATCTCGGGGCCGAGTAAAACGGGCGACATTGAAAAGGTCGTTATCTGGGGAGTCCATGGGCCAAGGGAGGTTCATGTGATCCTCCTGGACAATGGGCGCAGGGAAGTGGCAAGGGATCCCCTGCTCAGGCAGATGCTCTATTGTATCCGATGTGGGGCGTGCATGTACGAGTGTGCCGTCTACCCGATCGTGAGCGGGTATTGGGGACACACGTACATGGGTGGAATCGGCATTCCATGGACAGCCCTCGTCGCCGGCGGTTGGGAGGTAGCCGCCCCCATGGCCTACGCCTGCACTCTCTGTGGGAGATGCCGGGAGTTCTGCCCCATGGAAATCGGTACACCGGAGATCGTAGAAAAACTGAGGGAAGAGATGGCCCAGAGGGGGTATCTCCCCGATTACGTCAAGGAGATGACCCAAAAAGTATTGACCAAGGGAACGCCCTATTAATTGCAAAGGGAGGTGATCAGATAGGATTCCCGGGGGAACTGAAACTCGGGGTTTGTAGCTTTCCTATTATTTCTATAACTTTTTATCCTATCCCGGGGCAATGGTTCCCCACCATAGCTTTCCATGGTCGGGACGATCAAGGGATTCATACCCACCCCATTCTTCATAGCTTCCAGATGGGATTTCCCGAAGATCTGCCTAACCTTCACCATTTTCCGGTAATCCATCCCTAGCTTATCTCCTCGTATTGACGAATGGCCTTTAACCAGATGCGAAATAAAAAAAGGGGCATCTGCCCCTTCTTAACGTCAGATTTGCCACCATCGAGTTCTCTCCCGGGAAGGCGGCATCAACTCTTCCGCGAGGTCTTGATCATGAAATGGGTAACCAATTGTTCAACCTGCTTTCCCTTACACTTAGGGCAACTGACCTGACCCTTTTCATATTCCCGTAGACTCAGCATGGTGCTAAATTTCTTCTTGCATTTCTTACATCGAAAATCGTACGTAGGCATGCTCATCCCCCCTTCATTACCATCCCCTTCTGCCTCTCGGCATTATACCAACCCCCTCAACTGGTGATCAAAATCGAGAAACGGATCACCTCCTCCCCCGCGGTCCCTGAAAAAGGTCTTCTTCATATAATTCAAGGCTCCAACGTAAAACTCGAAATCCTTCGAAAGTTCCGAATAGAGGCGTGACCCCGGCCGGTAAAAGGCTCTATGGTATTGACTAACGGTTTGGTACGCTGTTCTCCCCTCCTCCAGGTAAAGGCGCAAAAAGG
>CBDUXJ010000298.1:0-2837 GCA_965371165.1 uncultured Syntrophobacterales bacterium
AATACTGCTTTACGATGAGCCAACGACGGGCCTCGATCCCATTATGGCCGATGTCATTAACGGTTTGATCGTCCGGATGCGGAAGAGGCTCCAGGTCACCTCCGTCGCTATTACCCACGATATGGTCAGCGCGTACAAGATCGCCGATCGAATTGCCATGTTATATGAGGGGGAGATTATCGAAGTCGGGACCCCTCAGCAGAACAAGGAATCGAGCAACGCTATAGTCCAACAATTCATCCAGGGAAGGGCCGAAGGGCCGATCAAGGTGAGATGAGGGCCCCTTAAGGAGGTTGGGAATGAAAAAAATGGTGACCGAGACGAAGGTCGGTATCTTTGTGAGTTTGGGCTTCATCATTTTGGCCGTAATGACGATATATGTGGGAAAATTTCATCTGGTCAAGGAGGCGGGCTACAGGGTTTATGTCCTCTTCGATTCCGCTGCGGGGGTAGTCCAGAACTCGCCCGTACGGATAGCGGGCGTCCATGTCGGGAAGGTGGAGAGGATCTCCCTGGAACGGGGGCAGGCGAAGGTAGCCCTTCGAATTCCCCCCGATGTCCAGATCTATGAGGATGCGAAGGCTTATTTGAGGTCGGAGGGGTTATTGGGGGAGAGGTATGTCGAGATTTTCCCGGGTTCCGAGGAGAAGCCGAAATTGAGTGAGGAGGGGTTTATACAACAGGGGGCCCCTCCTGCTAGCATTGAACTGGTCCTCTCCCGTCTGAGCGGTATCGGAGACGATTTTAAAGGTGTCCTTAAGCCTCTCGGTCAACTCCTAAAGGGGATCGACCCCGAAAAAGTGGGTCAACTGGTCTCCAATTTCGAGACTTTTTCCCGTGATTTGCCACACCTGGCCGCCGATGCGAGGGAAACGTTGGGCAATTTTCGGGATATCAGCGCCAAGGTTCAGCGGGGGGAGGGGACCCTTGGCAAGCTCATCAATGACGACGAGGCTTACCAGGACGTCAGGAAGACGCTGGTTGCCTTGAGGGATGTGGCCGAGAAGGTTCAGCGGGGGGAGGGGACCCTTGGTAAGCTCATCAATGACGACGAGGCTTACCAGGACGTCAGGAGGACGCTGGTTGCACTGAGGGATGTGACCGAGAAGGTTCAGCGGGGGGAGGGGACCCTTGGTAAGCTCATCAATGACGACGAGGCTTACCAGGACGCCAGGGCCACGCTAGCCAACCTGAGGCACCTCTCGGAGAAGCTCGAGAGAGGAGAGGGGGTTTTGGGGAGATTGATAACGGACGATGAGCTGGGCCAGGAGGTGGAGAAAACCATCAAGAAAGTCCAAGAGGCCGCGGAGGGGGTGCGGGAGCAGAGCCCGATCACGGCATTGGGAATCCTCCTGGGCTTGGTTTTCTGAAGGTGCTTCCAGACGTGATGGAAGGAGAAACCGGGGACAGGTGAAAGATCGTGCAAAAGGACTGGAAAGGGGGCGTTTCATGCTCGTGGGAGTCGTTCTCTTTTCCGTTCTTTCGGCCCCCAGTGCGGGCCTCTGCACCGAAGAGAAGGGTTTTACCCTTAACCTGTGGCCTTTGTTTAAGTATCAGGGCGACTCGGAAGGGACCGAGAGTACGCTGAGGATATTAGGACCCCTAATTTATCGGAGGAGAGGGGCCGAAGGAGGGGAATTTGCCCTTCGTCCCTTGTTTTATTGGATAAAAGATGGTAAAGAAAATTCCCTGATCGTTGAATATCTCTACCCTCTCGGTAAATTCAAAAGGGCAGATGGGTATACCAGAAACTACATCGTACCCTTTACCAGGTTGAGGGACGAGCAAGGAGAAGAGGGGAAGGAGAACTATTTTTCCCTCTTCCTCTACTTTCGAGGGCAGGCGGAAGAGGGCGAGCGATACTGGGGGGTATTTCCCCTCTTCGGGCAACTGGTGGATAAATTTGGCCGGGATCGAATCCGTTTCTACCTCTGGCCCATCTATTCGGATGTGAGTGACGAAGGGGCATATACCTGGACTTTCCTGTGGCCTATTCTCTCGAGAACGAGGGGTGGGGGAAAGAAGGCATTTCGAGTTTGGCCACTGTTGGGTTATAGGGAAAAGGAGGGAATTTCCAGAACCGATTTTGCCCTCTGGCCGTTTTTCACCAGGAGAGTAGGGGATCTGGATACAGACGATCCCGAAAGGGAGTACTTTTTGTTCCCGCTCTATCGGGGTGTTCGGTCCAAAAGGGCGAGGCAAGTGGCGATATTGTGGCCGTTCTTTCGCTATGCCGTTGATGAGCGATATGGATATAAGCGGTGGGACGCGCCGTGGCCGTTCATTTCATTTAGCCGGGCGGAAAAGATGAGAAGGGTGATGCTCTTCCCCCTCTACCATAGCAAAGAGGCGCCCGGCGATCGGACCCGCTGGATCTTGTGGCCCCTCTATCAATCTTGGGACGACCAATTCGGGAATCAGCGGGAGGTTATTCGGCGGTATCTGCTCGTCAATCGAATCAAGACCGTATTCAACGATAAGGGGGAGGTGACATCGAAACAGGTATCGATTTGGCCTTTCTTCAGATATACCAGGGAGGGGGATGAGGTGAAGTTATATCTTCTCAACCTTATTCCCCTGAGGTATGAGGGGTTTGAGAGGAATTGGGCTCCCCTCTATACGGTATTTCGGTACGAGCGCAGAGCTTCGCGGAAGAAATGGGATGTCCTCTGGGGATTGTATGAGAGGGGAGATCCATGGGAGTGATCAAGGAGGGGTTCCCTTCAGGGATGGAAATGAGGACGAAGTGACAGGGAGGATAGAAATCCCGCTGAACAGTGGAGGGCGGAGTCGGAAATGAAGAGGATAGCCATACGAGGGACGGGTTCATATTTGCC
>CBDUXJ010000299.1:0-2809 GCA_965371165.1 uncultured Syntrophobacterales bacterium
CATGGAAGCTTAGTGCTTCGATTCGCAAATAAGGTGACGTATTTTGCCAAATTGAATCTAGGAAATTGCTCACTCCATTCGGCCCGAGCTCATGGCCGAGGGCAGCACTAAGTCCTGAGGGCTTCGACTGAGCTCAGCCGAAGTCTAAATAAGTTCGTCTTCGGACTTATGAATCGAAGGACTTAGGGAGGATGGACGAAAATGGCAGAAACCTTCAAGAATATCAGATTCGAAAGGGACGACAAGGTTGCCACTGTTACGATAGATCGTCCCGAAAGAAAGAATGCCATTGATATTGATACGATGCTGGAACTGAGAGGTCTCGTTGACCGGGTTAGACAGAATAGTGAGATCTTAACCCTTATATTAACAGGAAGCGGTGATGAGGCATTTATCTCGGGAGGAGATTTGAAATACTTCCAAACGCTTGATGGCCTTCATAAAGGGAGGGAGATGTCCATCCTGTACGGAAACGTGCTCGATAGTATTGAAGGGCTTGATATTCCTGTAATCGGTGCAATTAATGGATATGCCTTCGGGGGCGGGTGTGAATTTGCACTGGCATGCGATTACAGAATTGCTTCGAAAGAGGCGAGATTTGGATTCCGGCAGATCAGCATGGGGATCATGACATCATGGGGGGGTGGGAACCGGTTAGTTCGCACTGTGGGGAGATCAAAGGCCCTTCTGCTGATGTTGACAGGAGACATTATCTCGGCCGAGGAGGCCCTTAGTTTGGGACTGGTCGATAGGGTCGCCGAGAAGAATGAGGTGCTTCCAACAGCGAAAGACCTTGCAAAGAGGATATGCAAGAATGCCCCTCTATCCATTCGGTTTATAAAGAGGCTCGTAAATTCATGCGTGGATATGTCGAGTAGAGACGCAAACTTGTTAGAGACAGAATTGTTTTCCATCCTTTGGGGTTCTGAGGATCACGACGAGGCAGTGGAGGCCTTTTTTGCCAAGAGGGAACCAAAATATAAGGGGAAGTAAAAAGGTAACACCACTTTTGATATCCATATAAGAAGGCTACAAGGGCTAAGGAGGAAGGAAAGGATCTATTGGAAAATCCTGAGCTGAAGAAGTCCTATATCGGATTTTGAGGCTCCATGAGAAATCCTCCCAAATCTTTCCTCGAGACCCTCCTGTGTAAGAATTCGCGTTCTACAGAAAGGGTATCTGTTGTGTCTAAACCCTATCATAGATGGATTGTCGTCAGTATCTCCTTCGTTAACATTGCGGTTGCTTATGGCCTTAACTTTTCTTTTTCCATCTTTTTCGTTGCGATCCTGGAGGAATTCGGGTGGAGTAGGGCCAGCATTGCTGGGGCCTTCTCTTTATCGGCTCTTTTACTGGGGGTAAGCTCTTGGTTTGGGGGAAGGTTGATAGATCGTTTCGGATCCCGAAACATATTGATGGGGGGTGTTATCATCCTCTCCATTTCTACGATCGCCAGCGGATGCATTCAAGAGGTCTGGCATCTCTACGCCCTTTTTGGAGTTTTGGCGGCCATAGGTACATCGGGTCTCGGATGGGTTCCTCACTCCGTCCTTCTTTCGAATTGGTTCGTTCACAATCGTGGAACGATGGTGGGGATCGCCTTTTCGGGTATGGGGATTGGGATTCTTATTATTGGTCCTGTCTCCCAATTCCTCATATCCTGGTATGGATGGCGATTTGCCTACATGCTTTTAGGCTTGATGGCTTTCGTTCTATTATTGCCCTTAAACAGTATTGTGCGGGATAGGCCGAGCGAAAAGGATAGCCATTCAAAGCATTATTACTCGGATCCAAGCATAGCAGTTCATGGAAAAATTGAAGGACTACGGAGTGAGAAGGGCGAGGGGGCAGATTACACGTTGGGACGTTCGATGAGGACCTTGCCATTCTGGTTGCTTTTCTTCGCCTGGCTTTTTGTTCCATTGGGGATCTTCCCCGTGGTTATCCATCAGGTCGCCTATGTCATCGATCATGGCTATAGCAGGATATTGGCCGCTTTTATCTTTGGAGCAGTAGGATTCCTGAGTACTGTAGGGAGACTGCTTTTTGGGACGTTATCCGATCGTATAGGAAGGGAGAAGGCAGTAACATGGAGCTTTGTGTGCTCAATAACGGGAATTCTTATCCTCCTTTTCTTGCCTTCGTTAAAATCGGTGTTCTGGCTTTACCTTTATGCAATCCTCTTTGGAGTAGGGTTTGGTGCACGTGGTCCTATCATTACAGCGATGATGGCTGACATATATCAAGGCAAACATTTTGGTAGTATCTACGGCTTTGCAAATATCGGTAATGGCATCGGAGGGGCATTGGGCCCCTGGCTTGGAGGATATCTTCACGACTTAACGGGGAGCTATAAGATTTCATTTCTCACGTGTATTCCTGCCCTCGTACTTGCCTGCACCCTTTTCCGCATAGCCGGGTGGTCCCACGGGGATAAAAAGATAGTTCACTACGAGTGATCACTGATGAAAGTTCTCCCCCATCATTAACGAAGCTTCGTGCATCACAGATTCGAAGACCTCGTTAAGTCTGAGGGATACGTTTCCCGCTCTTCCCTCCAAATAGCTTTCACCGAAATAAGGGGACAGATCGCAATTTTCTTCCTTCATGTCTCCTCATCCCAGGATTCTCTCGCAAAGGGGGGGGAATAATCAGGTTTGTCTTGCCTCTCGTTCTCCCGGAGACACCGTGATAACTGGGGTGCAAAACTCACGTCGAATCTCATCGTCAGTGCGGGTTTTATTCAAAAAAAGGCTGTTTTTCATCGGGATTGGCGATCGCTCCCTGCTCAAGCGCATCCATTTCACCA
>CBDUXJ010000300.1:0-2801 GCA_965371165.1 uncultured Syntrophobacterales bacterium
CAACAGGCGACGTTACCTTCCCGAGATCAACAGTTCGAATCAGATGACGAGAAACGCCGCCGAGCGAACGGCTATTAACACCCCGATTCAAGGGACAGCGGCCGATTTGATAAAGGTCGCTATGATACAAATCCACAGGCGGTTCAAAGACCTTAACCTATCCACCAAGATGATCATGCAAGTGCACGACGAATTGGTCTTCGAGTGTCCGGAGGGCGAGTTGGAGAAGGCGAGTCGGGTCATTCGAGAAGGGATGGAAGGCGTGATGAAATGTTTGGTCTCCTTAAGAGTTTCCATCTCTCACGGGAGAAATTGGAACGAGGCCCATTAAGGATCAGCCTACTCAGCGTCGAAGCACCCAAATGAGCTCTAACGCCTCCTTCGTGTTTGGTTTTACCCCCTTCCTCGCCTCTCTCAAAATCTTTTAACCCGAACTGGATTTGAAATTACCCAAGCAAATCTTTATATTACTCTTAATAAACCAGTTTCCTGAGTTCCCGGAGAAAACCGTTGTTCCTGAGCGTAATCTGCTGGAGAAGTGGAATGGTGGGGTAACCCCATGGAATGTTGGAATGATCTAGTAATGGAATAATGGGAACTAAAAGAGGAAGAAACAGATCTCTTATTTCCGTTCATCTTAACCCATCATTCCGGTATTCCAATGTTTCAGCTAGGGCAAAGCTGCTGAGTTCCCATACAATCAGCGGGTTACAAAAGTACTTCTCCCAAAGTCGGGAAACTTCAGTATTGGTTATCATATGATCGCCGTGATTGACTATTCCATGGGAAACCTCAAGAGCGTGAGCAAAGCCCTTGCTAAGGTGGGCGGGGATGTCGTTGTTACCTCCAACCCCCGAGTTGCAAAGGGGGCAGATGGAATTGTTTTACCCGGCGTGGGCGCATTCGCCCAGGGAATCCGAAACCTCGAAAGGCGGGGTTTTCTTCCCCTTCTATCCGAATGGGAGAAGACGAATAAACCCCTGTTGGGGATCTGTTTGGGAATGCATCTCCTGTTTACGGAGGGAGAAGAGGGGGGATTACACCGGGGCCTTGATCTCATCCATGGCCGCGTCAAACGGTTTCCAGATAAGGTGAAGGTTCCCCACATGGGATGGAATCAGGTGATTCTCAGCCGGGGTAGTGGCGAGGATCTATTCTTGCGAAATATTGCCGACGGGTCATCTTTCTATTTCGCCCACTCCTATTACGGAGAACCCGATGACCCCCGGGTTGTGGTGGGAAGAACGGATTATGGGGTCCATTTCGCCTCGGTGGTCCGGCGGGGCCATATATTGGGCGTGCAGTTTCACCCGGAAAAGAGCGATAGGAATGGTCTCTCACTTTTGGCCAACTTCGTTCGAATGACCAATGGTTGAGGGCGATTGAATTTTGCCCCCTGGCCTTGCCCCGCTTCAGGTCCCTTCTCTTCCCCTGATCCACCATCAAGGCATCATCTGCGGCGTTGCCTTCGATCGCTCCTCCTTGCGGCGTATTGCTCCATACGCCTCAGTCGTCGCTCCTAGGCGCCTTGCATCTAATACCTTCCTGGTGATCAGGAATACTCCATTACCTGCTGATTTCAGTTTCGATACCTAAATTAGGCGGTGGATTTTGGTTTTCCTTCCCCCTTGAGGCGAAGACGGGAATCGGGGTATGTTTTCGGGGTATGTTTATAGGTAAAAGGTCAAGGGGAAAGCTGGCATGGGAAACTTGTTGACGTATCAAGAGATGATAACTCGTTATGAGGGAGGCGAAAATGCCTTCGACCTCACCCTGGAAAAATGGGTGAGAATTCGAGAGTCTATAAAGACGGCCTTTACTACATCACACTTCGACGAAGTCCTTGAGGCCGCTGCACTCAAAGTTCCGCTCTGCTTGGAAAATCAGGATAATTGTGGCATATGCCCCTTGGAGGCCATCTGCAGCAAGGGACAGGAGGGATCATTTATGAGATTCATGCGGGCGATTCAGGCTTACTGCATCGCGGGGGATCTCCTGCCCAAATCCTCTTTGCTCGGTTTAACGGACCAAGTTATTTCGGAGTTGGAGTCCTGTAAGAGGGACTCGTTTAAAAGAGTTCATTGAGAGGGGGGAATTTCCCCTCAACCTGAACGCATCCCCCCCAGCATTACGATCCCTATTATTCCCCCCAATTCATTTACCTCAGTACTTCGACCCGCAAATCGGGTTACGTATTGTGGGTATGGCTTAGTCATACCAAGGGTAAATCCATAGATACGAGTTCATTGGCACTAAAATTGCTCAGGTTTAAGGTGAACAGAATGAGTGTAAGATGGGTAAGACAAAGACCTACAGGGGTCACGAAAAAAGGCAATTCGTTCGACTCGATGCTACATTTCCCGTTATGCTCAAGCTCTATGTGCGTGGTAGAACCGGGATGATAACCACCATCATCAATGGCGAGACGATAAATATTTCATTGGAGGGGATGTGTGTCGAACTGGGATTATCGGATTATATCGATATCATTTCCCCTATCGAAGCCGGAATGAACAAAATTGGGGTGGATGTCGGCGTTGAACTGATAATGGGGGAGATGAACTTCAGGGCCATCGGTGAAATTATGTGGTTTAAGAGGGAAGGGGAGGACCATCTCAGGATTGGAATTCATTTCATGGGAATGAACAGGGATGATCGTTCGGTTTGGAATAGGCTGCTCTTATCCGTGGAAGAAAAGGCCCAAACAGTAGAGGCCCAGATAGCAAAGGCCTGAAGTATTGGCTGTACGTAATCATTCAATGTCAGCGATACAAGCCCTTTGGGGGGTTCGAAGTTTCTCG
>CBDUXJ010000301.1:0-2760 GCA_965371165.1 uncultured Syntrophobacterales bacterium
CGTTCCGATTTTCCCAATGACGCCGGGCCTGTCGTAATTCTGAATCAAGACCATGTTACCCTTGGGAACGGCCTCGATGAGGAAATCGTTGATTTGTACAATCCGGAAATCCTTGGTACCAAAAAGAGCCCCTGCTATGTAATTCCTCTCTCCTCTGCCCATCGCCGTAATACCAACCATGCTGGCGAAATCCTCAGCCGTGCTGGACTTGGATTCCCTCACCCTGATTCCCCGGTCCTTTGCGATGATTGAAGCGTTTACAAAATTGACCACCTCCCCCATATAAGGAGTCAACAACCCCCTCAATATGGAAACGGAAATGGGCGACACGTTATACTCCGCCACGGTTCCCTTGTATTCGATGGAAATCTCTTCAATAGCGACATCCGATATTTGGGTAAGGAAATTCCCCAATTTCTCCCCTAAATCTAGATACGGTTTGACCGCGTGGAGCACATCCGGGCTAACGATAGGGATGTTTACTGCATTTCGAATCCTCTTATTGATGAAGAAATCGACTACCTGATCGGCGATGGCCACGGCCACATTCTCCTGCGCCTCAGTGGTGGCAGCCCCGATGTGCGGGGTACAGACCACATTGTCCATCTCGAACAGGGGGTTATTTCCCGCCGTCTCATTTTCGAAGACATCCAGGGCTGCACTCCTCACTTTCCCGGACTTCAGTGCATCTAAGAGAGCCCTTTCGTTCACAATTCCCCCACGGGCGCAGTTAATGATCATCACACCCGTCTTCATCCTGTCAAAGGCCCCGGCATTGATTAAATTTCCGGTCTCTTCGGTCAAGGTTGTGTGGATGCTGACGAAATCGGATCGGCTCAAGAGATCATCCAAGCTAATCAATGGAATCCCCTTCTGGGCCGCTGCATCCGGGGATATATAAGGGTCATAAGCTATCACATTCATCTTCAATCCCTGGGCCCTCTCCGCAACGAGGCTACCGATATTACCAATGCCGATGATGCCGAGAGTCTTATCATAGAGCTCGAACCCCATGAATTTGGCCCTCTCCCACTTTCCCGATTTAGTGGAGGCGTTGGCCTGAGGGATATTCCTCGACATGGCCAACATCATGGCAATGGTATGTTCGGCAGCCGCGATGGCATTTTCCCGAGGAGTGTTCATCACGAGGATTCCCCTTCGCGTCGCTGCTTGAAGGTCGATGTTATCTACCCCGATCCCGGCACGGCCGATTACCTGGAGCCTCTCCGACGCGTTGATAATATCAGCAGTAAGCCTTGTCTTGCTCCGGATAATGATGCCGTCATACTCCCTAATGGTTGCCATCAACTCACCGGGGCTGATATTAGCATCCACATAACACCTGATCTTCTCCTCCCCCTTAAGGATTTCTATGCCCTTGGAGGACAATTTATCAGCCACCAATACTCGGTAAGTCTTTCCCTCTTCCATTTGGCCCGCCTCCCAGGGATATCAACACCTCTTCCGCAGCCTTCACCCCAGCACCCAACTCGAATTGATGGCCCATCTCCTTGAGAAGCATCTCCAGCGCACTAATGACCATAACCATATCCAAGGGTCCATAGGAGCCCAAATGGGCAATCCGGATAATCTTCCCCTTGGCCTGATCCTGTCCTCCGGCAACGGTAATCCCAAATTCCTCGAAAAGGCGACTCTTTATCTCGTTGGCTCCTATTCCCTCGGGAATCTTCACCGCTGTTAGGGCATTACTCGGAGATTCTGCCGCGAAAAGCTCCAGTCCCAGGGCCTTTGCCGCTTCTCGGGTCGCCCGGGCAAGGAGGTCGTGACGGGCGAAGATGGCCTTTACCCCTTCCCGCCGAATCTTTCTCAACGACTCCCTCAGACCGATCACCAACGTGATTGCAGGGGTAAACGTACTTTCATTCTTTTGTGCCGATTCCAGCTCCCTTCTGAAATCAAAGTAGTACTTGGGCAAATTCGAGCGATCCACGAATCTCCAAGCTTTCGCACTGAGGGCAACGAAAGAGAGCCCCGGCGGAAGCATAATGGCCTTTTGAGAACCACTCACCACTACATCCAAATTCCACGCGTCCATCGGAATATCAAAGGCCCCAATTCCCGTGATGGCATCGACGACAATCACCGTCTCCCCGTATCTTCCTGTGATCTCCGCTATCTCCCTAATAGGGTGGACTACCCCTGTTGAGGTTTCAGTGGCCTGGGTGAAGACAGCCCGAATAGATGGATCCTTCTTCAAGCAATCCTCGATCAAGTCCGGGTCAACGGACTCCCCCCATTCCACATCGATGAGCCTCACCTCAATCCCATAAGCCCGACAGATTTCTCCCCAACGTTCGCCAAACTTACCCCCTTGTACCACCAGGGCCTTATCCCCGGAGGATAACAGGTTTGAAACCGTTCCTTCCATGGCCCCAGTTCCAGAGGAGGTAAATACGAGCACCTCGTTTTTGGTTTGAAAAAGATACCTGAGCCCTTCCCGAACCTCATGGAATATCGATTTATATTCGGCTTCCCGATGATGGATAATGGGTTCGGCCATCTTCAGCATGATGTCCTGGGGCATCATGGTGGGCCCTGGGGAAAAGAGATATTTCTTCTCCATAAAAGTACCTTTTCCGGTAATATTCAGGAAGCTAAGTCCTTCGATTCATAAGTTCGATGACGAACTCATTCACTCAGGACTTAGTGCTGCCCTCGGCCATGAGCTCGGGCCGAATGGAGTAAGCAATATTTTTGAGATAAGTCGCCAAAATACGTCACCGTAATTGCGGATCGAAG
>CBDUXJ010000302.1:0-2744 GCA_965371165.1 uncultured Syntrophobacterales bacterium
ACCCCTCCCCTATCTTCTCGACGATCTTATAGATGGAATGTAAGGCGTCGTCAAGCTTGGACACATCCGTGCCGCCCGCTTGGGCCATGTTCGGCTGGCCTCCACCACTCCCCGAAACCTTCTTGGCCACCCGTTTAATCATCTTATCGGCATTGAATCTGGAGAGGAGATCATCGGTCACCATTATGAGCAAAAAGACCTTCCCTCTTCGCCCTGATCCCAGCAAGACAATGCCCGAACCGATTCGATCCCTCAGCGTGTCCCCGATATTTCTTAAGGACTTCGGGTCGTCTACCTCCACCTGAACTGCAAGTACTTTAACCCCTTTAACAACCCTTACCTGATCCATGAGGTCGATGGATTTGCCGCTCGCCAGCTTCCCCCTCAACGATTCGATCTCCCTTTCCAATTTCCTCTGCTGGTCCAACAGCTTTTGTACCTTCGCGGCCGCCTCCCCGGAAGGGGCCTTTACCATGGAGGCTACCCGTTTCAGTTCCTCCTCCTCCTTGCGAATATAGTGGATCGCATCCTCCCCGGTGAGGGCCTCGAGCCTTCTCACCCCTGCTGCGACGCCCGTCTCCGATATAATCCTAAACAGACCCACATCCCCTGTTCGGGAAGTGTGGGTGCCTCCGCAGAGCTCCTTGCTAAAATCGGCAATACTCACTACTCGAACTTCATCGCCGTACTTCTCGCCGAACAGTGCCGTGGCTCCCCCCTGAATGGCTTCCCGAGTTTCCATCTCCTTGATATCGACCCCTATGTTTTGCCGAATTCTCTGGTTGACCGAGTCCTCAACCCGAACCAGCTCTTCCTCGGTGAGAGGAGAAAAATGGGTAAAATCGAACCGGAGCCGACGCGGATCCACCAGGGATCCGGCCTGCTTCACATGATCCCCTAAGGTCTCCCTCAATGCGGAATGAAGGAGATGGGTGGCAGTGTGGTTTAGGGCAGTCCTCCTCCTCCTCCCCTCATCAACGGAAAGGAGGACTTCGTCCCCCACCCTGAGAGTGCCCTCCTTGACCAAACCCCTATGGACGATCAATCCGGGCAAGGGACTTCGGGCATCGTTAATCTCTATGACGAGGCTATTCCTCACCATCTTTCCCTTATCCCCAATCTGGCCTCCTGTCTCCCCATAAAAAGGGGTTCCCCCCACAACAATCTCCACCAAATCTCCCCTTTTGGCCTTTTCCACGAAATGATCCCCTTGGATGATCTTGACCACCGTTGACGTACATTGAAGCTCATCGTATCCCACAAATTCGGTCTCGATTCCCTCCGAGGAAATCCTTCCGTAGATCTCTTTAAGGCCTTCGTCCCCCATGCCTTTCCAGGATTCCCTTGCCCTGCGCCTCTGCTCCTCCATGGCCCCTTCGAATCCATCCAAATCGATGCGAAATCCCTCCTCTTGAAGGATATCCTCCGTCAGGTCCACAGGAAACCCATAGGTATCGTAGAGCATGAATACGACATTCCCCGGAATAACCTTTCTTCCCACCTGGGTCAACCTAGCCGTCTCCTCCCTCAGGAGGCTCAAGCCTCGGTCCAAAGTCTCGGAGAAACCCGCTTCCTCTAATTCTATTACCCGCCTGATATAGCTCCGATGTTCCACCAATTCCGGGTATGCCTCCCGCATCACTTCCGCTACAACCCCGAATACTTCCCCGAGAAAGGGACCCTTTATCCCCAACGTCCTCCCGTGGCGAATGGCCCTCCGCATAATCCTTCTCAATACGTAGCCCCTTCCCGCCTTATCCGGTAAAACCCCATCCCCAATGAGAAAGGCAGCGGCCCTGGCATGATCGGCGATCACTCGAATGGAAATATCATCTATCTCATTCTTTCCGTATTTTCTCGAGCTGATCTCCTCGATCCGGGCGATGATATCGCGAAAGAGATCCGTGTCGTAATTACTGGTGACCCCCTGGAGAACGGCTGTAATCCGCTCCAACCCCAGTCCCGTATCGATGCAGGGCTTGGGCAATGGAGTCATTTGTCCATTCTCCTCCCGATTAAATTGCATAAAGACCAAGTTCCAAAGCTCTAAGAACCGATCGCACTCACAGCCAACCCCACAATCGAGGCTACCACATCCGACCTCCTCCCCTTGATCGATAATAATCTCCGAGCAGGGACCACAAGGCCCCGTCTCCCCCATGGCCCAAAAATTGTCCTTCTCACCCAGCCGAACAATCCGCTCCGACGGGAGTCCCACCTTTCGATCCCAGAGGTCAAAAGCCTCCTCATCCTCCTCGTAGACGGAAACCCAGAGTTTCTCCCTGGGGAGGCCCATGTGATGCGTAAGCAAATCCCACCCGAATTCAATGGCATCCTCTTTGAAATAGTCCCCGAAGGAGAAATTCCCCAACATCTCGAAAAAGGTGTGATGGCGCGCCGTCTTTCCCACATTCTCCAGGTCGTTGTGCTTTCCCCCCGCCCTTACACACTTCTGCGATGAGGCCGCCTTGGTATAATCCCTCTTTTCCTCCCTCAGGAAAACCCTCTTAAATTGAACCATTCCCGCATTGGTAAAGAGGAGACTGGGATCTTCTTTAGGCACCAAGGGCGAGCTCGAGACGATTCGGTGACCGCGACGCTCGAAATAGCTCAGAAAAGCGGCTCTGATTTCGTTACTATCCATCTCCGTAACATTCCCAATGTTGACGGCTTCGTAAAAAGTCCGTCTGCTGCGTTGCGCTGCATCCCCTGCCCTGTTAAATTGAAAGCAGCCATATCAAGAG
>CBDUXJ010000303.1:0-2726 GCA_965371165.1 uncultured Syntrophobacterales bacterium
TTTCGGGGTTCCCCAAAGGGGTGGTTGAAGTGGTGGATCCCTGGGGAGTAGTAGCTGCTACTTGACCCCCTGTCATCCCATAGATCATGTTGTTCGCGCAGACCACCTTGAGGTCGATATCCCGCCGTGCCGCGTGGATGAGATGATTGCCCCCGATGGAGGAGAGATCCCCGTCGCCGCTGATCACCATTACCCTGAGCTTGGGATTGTAAAGCTTTGCCCCGGTGGCGAAGGCTATGGCCCTGCCATGGGTGGTATGGAGGGTATCTGCCTTGAAATGTGGGCTGGGTATCCATGCGGCACATCCAATCCCCGACACAAAGAGCATTTCCCGCATATCGATACCCAATCCGTGGATGGCCCTCAAGATCAGCCCCAGAAGGATGCCATGGCCGCACCCGGGGCAAAAAGGAGTCGTGGGGATCCCCGGCCTCAGGTATTGTTGCATCGCCCTCGTCATTACAGTAACCTCATCAGCTCCTTGCGAATTACCTCCGGCTGGATAATCTCGCCGTTGGTTTGGCAGAAGGATACGACCTCGCACCTGCTGGATCTCATGGCCTCCCCGGCCACCTGGCCACGGTTCATCTCGGGGATAAAGATCCTCTCCACCCCCTCGCTCAGTTGGCCCACCTGATCGTGGGGAAATGGCCAAATGGTTTTCAATCTAAAGAATCCCACCTTGTATCCTTTGTCTCTCAGCTCCTTTACGGCGGTCAGGGAGCTCCTGGCGGTGAATCCATAACAGAGGACCGCCACGGCGGCACCATCGAGGAAGAATTCCTCCACGTCAACGATATCCCCTTTGTTTAAGAGGATCTTGTTATTGAGCCGTCTTACCAACCTCGAGTGAACCTTGGGGTCGTCGGCCCTGCGGATTCCAAAGCCATCATGGGTGGATCCCGTAACCAGGAGGTTCTCCCCCTCCCCAAAGGTTGGCATGGGGGGGATCTGACGGGGGTTCTTGGAGTCAAAGGGAGGCCTTCCCTTGGACTTTTTTCGATCGAAAACCCTAACCCATGATTTGATCTCCAAAGTTTCCCGGAGGTGTCCAACGGCCTCGTCCCCCAGGAGGAAGGTCGGAACCCGGTAACGTTCCGCGAGATTGAAGGCCCGTATGGTCCCATCGTACATTTCCTGGACGCTCCAGGGGGAGAGGGCGATGATCTGGTAATCCCCGTGGGACCCCCATTTGGCCTGCATGATGTCACCGCTTCCGACCCGGGTTGCCTGTCCCGTGGCCGGGCCAGCCCGCTGAATATCGACGATAACACATGGCGTCTCCGTGAAGGTCGCATACCCGATATTTTCCATCATGAGACTGAATCCAGGCCCCGAAGTAGCGGTCATAGCCTTGCCCCCGGCCCATGAAGCACCGATGACCGCCGCAATTGAGGAAAGCTCGTCCTCCATCTGGACGAAGACGCCCCCAATCTGGCCGAGACGATGGGCCATCCTCTCCATAATCTCCGAGGAGGGTGTTATGGGATACCCCCCATAAAAACGGCATCCGGCGGCAATAGCCCCCTCGGCTACGGCCTCGTTTCCCGAGAGATAATACCTCCCTGGGGGTAGAGTTGCCTTTATGCGCTTCCACGCCATTTTCACAGGCCCTCTCAAACGCCAAGCCTACGGATGCAAGGATAGCAATTTCGCTACTATATGTAAATTGTAATAAACTGACCCGAAATCTTCCAGGGGGGAGTCTCCAAGCTGAGAGGGAGAGGGCACAGGCCACTTTTTATTGATGGGTTAAAGAGAATTAATGGTAAGGGAATCAAGAGGAAGATAAGCCAGAAAATAAGGGGACGCCATTAAATTGTTAGGTAAGAATCCCTTTGCCCCCCAACGTAGAGTGTTGCTCAACTCTTGGTCTTGGACGATACACGAATAAAAATATCGATTCTATCGAATTGCGATAGAAACATGGCATGATCAGGATTGAGTTCAAACTGTCTGATTCATCTTGTATTCTTCACCTTTGTTAGACAGAAAAGGCAGGCCACCCTCAGACCACCCAGAAGGATATTTTGGGTTCCATAATATTATTTGACTTCACCTACCGTTGTGGTATAAGGAAGGAAAGACTTTGATCATGTCTATCACGACCATTTGATGCAGTCCATAACCTTAGCCTTCTGGAGGAAGTTATGAAACTGAGTTTCCAGAAGGTACCAATATCGAGCCTCCGAGAGGTCTTCGTACTCCTTTGGAGGCTTTTGTTTTTTCCAGTGCGCTTCCGATATGCTTCCTGCCCCTGTTCTCAATCCCTGGGGTTTCCATAAGGAGGGTAGTTTCATGACCACAGAGGGCTTCAAACGGAAGCTCACCGCCATTTTCAGTGCCGATGTCGAAGGCTATAGCCGCCTTATGAGAGAGGATGAGGACGCAACTATCCGAACTTTAACCGCCTACCGTGGAGCGATGGCAAATCTGATTCAACAATATAGAGGCCGAGTGGTGGATGCCCCTGGTGACAACCTTCTGGCTGAGTTTTCGAGCGTGGTGGATGCCGTGAACTGCGCCGTAGAGGTCCAGCGGGAGCTTGCGGAGCGAAATGCCGAGTTACCTGAGAATCGGAGGATGGAGTTTCGTATTGGCGTCAACCTTGGGGACGTGGTCGAGGAGGGAGAACGGATCTACGGGGATGGCGTTAACATAGCGGCCCGGGTGGAGGGTCTGGCTGAAGGTGGAGGGATTTGCGTATCTGGGACCGTCTATGACTC
>CBDUXJ010000304.1:0-2650 GCA_965371165.1 uncultured Syntrophobacterales bacterium
TGCAATGACGAAGGATGCAGCGCAACGCAGCAGATGGACTTTTTACGAAGCCGTCTTATTTTATCTTACCAGAATTGGGATCTATCGCCAATGGGTGCGAAGGCGGAAGCCTCCCGAGTTTCTGGAGAACACCGTTGTCCATGAGCATAATCTTTTGGAGAATTGGAATGATGGATTGTTGGAGTAGTGGAATAATGGGTATCAAAACAGAAAAGAACAGAGTCATGGAAAAATGGAATGTTGGAATACTGGGTGTGAAAAAGAGAGGGGTATAAACCCAATATTCCATCAATCCATTATTCCAGTCTTCCAGTTGGGTCAAAGCTCTGAGTTCCTATGCGATAAACAGGTTACAAAAATACTCCCTATAAAAGTCAAGAAACTTCCAGTGTTCCCCTTTTACCTTTAAGTCCCCATTAAAGTATGTTAAAGATTTACCAAATCAAGGCCGTTAAATTTAGCCAGGGGCCTCTGTCATGGGGAATTTCAGGACGCTGAAGGGATATTTCGTCCGACACAGATGGCGGCTGCTAGCCGGGCTGGCTACGCTGCTAGTCGTGGATGGTCTGCAGCTCTTCATCCCTCAGGTCATCAAGTGGGCCATTGATGATCTCACCAGGGGAGGAATCGTGCGGACCGATCTGGTCAAGTATGGCCTCTACATAGCGGGGATCGCCTTGCTCATCGGATTCTTCCGGTACTTCTGGAGATTCCTGATTATGGGGACAGCCCGAAGGATTGAGGAAGCCTTGCGAAGCCGACTTTTTTCCCACCTTCAGACCCTATCGCTCAGTTTCTTCCAGGAGACCAAGACGGGAGACCTCATGGCCCATGCTACCAATGATATCGATGCCGTACGAATGGCCGTGGGGATGGGACTCGTGGCCATTACCGACACCCTCGTGCTTGGAACCTCGGCTATCGTATTCATGATCTTGATCGACCCAAAGTTGACCCTCTTCGCCATCGTTCCCATGCCCTTTATTGCCTTGGTAACGACCCGTTTCAGTAGGCTCGTCTATCATCGATTTGAGGGCGTTCAGGCCTCTTTCTCCAGGTTGACCGAACAGGTAAGGGAGAGCCTAGCAGGGATAAGGGTGGTCAAGGCCTTTGTCCAGGAGGAATATGAGAAGGGAAGGTTGGAACACATTGGCGAAGAGTTCGTGGGGAAGAACCTTCGCCTGATCAAGGTATGGGGGATGTTCTTCCCCTTAATCATGCTCCTGGCAAACCTGGGAACGGTTATCGTTCTCCGGCTCGGGGGGATGGAGACAATATTGGGCACGATCACTGCGGGGGGGTTTGTTGCCTTCATGACCTATCTGGGCATTCTCACCTGGCCCATGATGGCCCTGGGGTGGGTCATTAACCTCATCCAGAGGGGATCCGCTTCCATGGGTCGGATAAACAAGATCTTGAATACCCAACCCGAAATCGCTGACCGCCCCCGTCTGCGGCCCATTACCAAGCTGGAGGGGAAGATCGAGTTTCGAGACCTCACCTTTTCCTACAAGCCGGGTTCGTCGCCTGCGCTCAAGGGCATCACTCTCCAGGTGAATCCCGGGGAATTTGTGGCCATCGTTGGAAGGACGGGCACGGGGAAGACCACCCTTTGTAACCTCATTCCCAGGCTCTTCGACCCGCCCAATGGCCATCTCTTCATGGACGGCCGCGAGATCCACGCCATTCCCATTAGACCCCTCAGGGAAAGCATAGGCTATGTACCTCAGGACACCTTCCTCTTCTCCACAACTATCAGGGAGAATATTGTCTTTGGAAACCCTGGGGCATCGGAGGAGGAGATCGCGAATGCCGCTCGAATTGCCCAGATCGATGAGGATATCGGGGCCTTTTCCATGGGCATTGAAACGTTGATTGGAGAGAAGGGGATAACGCTTTCCGGCGGCCAAAAGCAGCGTGTCGCCATCGCTCGGGCCATTCTCTTGAACCCACAAATTATGATTTTAGACGACGCCCTCTCCTCCGTGGATACCCAAACAGAGGAACGGATTTGGAATGGGCTCGGGGAAATCTTGGATGGGAAAACCCGCATCGTCGTCTCACATCGGCTCTCATCCATAAAGGAAGCAGATACGATCATCGTCCTCGATGATGGGGAGATCATAGAGATGGGGGACCACCAGAGCCTCCTCTCCATGGACGGAATCTATGCCGAGATCTACCGGAGGCAGCAGATCGAGGAGGAATTGGATCGGGAAAATAGAAAGGTGAGCCTTCATGCGCGTTGATTACGGGTATTTCGAAGGAGATCATTTGGGAAAGCCTTACGACATCAGTTTGATGCGACGGCTTTTTACCTATGCGAAACCCTACCGGCTTATCATCGGTATATCCATCGTGTTAATCCTTTTTGTCACAGGGTTCGAGCTCCTCTTCCCCTATCTGATAAAAGTAGCTATCGACGACTACATCGTTGTCTCTGCCCGTAAAGTCACCTTGAGCTCCCGCAGCTCACCCCTGCAGAGGTTGCTTTTGGACCGGTACAGCACCCTCCTCCTGCGATCGGCTGATCCGGGGACTTTGTTCATTCGAGCATCCGATCTTAGGGAGATCGAACCGCGCGATTTGGCATCCTTCCAGAGGGCAGACCTTATCGGCGAAGAGTGGTTTTATCCCTTCCGTCCAAGGG
>CBDUXJ010000305.1:0-2604 GCA_965371165.1 uncultured Syntrophobacterales bacterium
ATCATTCACCTCCATGATCTGCTGAAGGCAGGGATTGTCTGATGAACTTGAAGAGCCTGGAAAAGGCGAGAAATATCAAGCTCTTGATCCTGGACGTGGATGGGGTGTTGACGGATGGACGGATTGTCATCGATGATCGAGGGGTAGAGACCAAATGCTTCGACGTGAGGGATGGCCATGGAATCAAACTATTGAAACGCGCCAACATCGAGGTCGTCATCATCACGGGGAGAAGTTCTGAAGTTGTCTCTCACCGGGCGCGGGAATTGGGGATCGATTCCGTTTACCAGAATATCCATGACAAACTGGAGGTCTATCGGACCATAGTGGACGAGAAAGGGTTGAAAGACGAAGAGGTGGGTTTTGTGGGGGACGACATCGTCGACCTGCCACTGCTGAAAAGGGTGGGATTTTCCGCCGTCGTCGCCGATGGCATGGAGGAGCTAAAGCCATCTGCGGATTATGTCTCCAGCAAAAGGGGGGGCAGAGGCGCGGTGAGGGAGATTTCCGAACTGATCTTGAAGGCCCAGGGGAAGTGGTCCGAGTTGATGGAGAGATATTTGAGATAATGACCGGGTTGAAAATTTTTATCCTATCGTTGATCCTTATAGTAGCGGGAGCGACCATCTTAACCATGCGGTTTAGCCACAGGGGAGAAGGGGAGAGTCCCCTTCCCGTGGAGACGGAAGCCGACTTGACCTTGAAGAATATTCACCTCGTGGGAGACAGGTCGGGGTTGAAGGAGTGGGAATTGGAGGCCAAGGTGGCCCGACATTTCCAAGAGGAAAAGATAACCATGCTCGAAGACATTGAGGCCGCCTTTAATATTAAGGAGGGAGGAGTGATCCGATTGAGGGGGGACCGCGGGAGGATCCTCCACGGAACCAAGGATATCGAGCTGCAGGGGAATATCGTCATCTTCACCCCCGATGGGTATCAGTTGACGACCGAAGGCCTCCATTACGTAGACAGGACTAGGCAGATCAGATCTTCCAGGCGGGTCGATATCACGGGAAAGGGTTTGGAGATAACCGGAAAGGATATGTGCATCGATCTGATTACGGGTAAACTTTCCATGGGGGGGAGGGTGGATACAGTCCTTTCCAATGCCCTCGAGGGGTGGAAGGGCGTGTTGCCAAAGTTGGATCTATGAGATGTTGGTTTCCAGGGCTTTCCATTTTTATCATCCTCTTGGTGGTGGGTGGATCCCCGAGCCCCCCGGTTGCGGAAGAACGGGCCAAGAGGGGGTTTGGATTTGATCTCAAGGAGAGCTCTCAACCCATTCGAATCAAATCGGACGGGCTGGAGTGGGATTATAAGGGGCATGTAGTCACCTTCAGGGGGAATGTCATCGCCAATCAAGAGGATGTAACCCTCTATTCGGATCGGATGGTCATTTATTACGATGAGACCACCAGCGAGGTGACCCAGATCGTCGCGGAAGGGGCGGTAAGGATTGTTCAGTTGGACAGGAGGGCAACCGGAGAGAAGGCGGTTTTCCATAACGCCGGGAAGAAGATCGTTCTCACGGGAAGACCGGTCATCAGGCAGGGGAAGAATGTGGTGATTGGGGAGAAGATCACCATTCTCATCGACCGGGATTGGGTTGAGGTGGAAGGGGCGGACGTAACCATTTCTCCTGAGCAGATGAAGGAGAGGAACAGGCTGCCATCCCAAAAGCGAGGCACATAGCCATGACTACCTTATCCATGGAGGGATTGACGAAATCCTTCGGGGAAAAGAGGGCAGTCGATGATGTCAACCTCGAAGTAATGGGGGGAGAAGTAGTGGGGCTTTTAGGCCCAAATGGAGCGGGAAAGACCACGGCCTTCTATCTGATTACGGGGCTTCTCAGGCCGACCAATGGCAGGGTTTATCTCAATGGAGAGGATGTGACCACTTATCCCATGTATATGAGGGCGAGAAAGGGGATCGGGTATTTACCCCAGGAACCTTCGGTTTTTAGAAAGCTAACGGTCGAACAGAATATCCTCGCCATTCTGGAGACCCTCGATATGCCTGAAAAGGAAAGGCGAAATAGGTTAGAAGACCTATTGGGGGAATTAGGTATTTCATCCATTGCGAAGAGGAAGGCCTACGCCCTCTCGGGGGGGGAACAGAGGCGGGTGGAGATCACCAGGGCCCTCGTGCTACAGCCCTTGTTTATCCTTTTGGATGAACCATTCTCCGGAATTGACCCCATCGCCGTTATCGATATCCAAAACATCATTTTCCAGTTGCAATCCAAGGGGATTGGGATTATCATAACCGATCATAATGTGCGGGAAACACTTGGTGTCTGCGATAGGGCATATATCATCAATGAAGGGAGAATTCTGGAGAGGGGGACACCCGAAGAGATTGCCCAAAGCAAAAGGGCGCGGCAGATCTATTTGGGTGAGGGTTTTCGTCTTATGCAATAAGGGGGCGGGGATGGAGTTGGATTATGGCACTTGAACTCAAACAGGTTCCCAAATTGGTTCAGCAGTTGGTGATTACCCCCCAACTTCAACAGGCCATCAAATTGCTTCAGCTCACCAGTTTGGAATTGGTGGACTTGATTCAAGACGAGATCAAGGAGAACCCGCTGTTGGAAGTGAGCGA
>CBDUXJ010000306.1:0-2569 GCA_965371165.1 uncultured Syntrophobacterales bacterium
GGGGGATACGAGTTCCAAAAATCCCTTCGTCACCCGGGAGGAGCTGCGGTTGCTGATGTTGGAGAGCGGACGCCTGGGTGTTCTGGAAAAACACGAGCAGGATATGATTCATCACATCTTCAAGTTCCGGGAAACGATGGTCAAATCGGTCATGGTTCCCCTGGTGGATGTCGATGCCATCGAGATGGGCGAGAAGGTAGCTGACGCCCTCAAGGTGATCGGCGAGCGAGGTCACTCCCGCCTCCCTATCTACGATGAGAGGATCGATAACATCATAGCGTATGTGGGCGTGGGCGAACTCCTGGAGAAGAATCCAAGTGGACCGATTAAGAACCTCATGAATCCGGTACTTATCGTTCCGGAAACTAAGAGCATCGCCGACCTCCTGTTGGATCTGAAGGCCAGGGGAGAACATTTAGCGGTGGTGGTGGATGAATATGGAGGGGTCTCGGGCATCGTCACCTTGGAGGATCTCATTGAGGAAATCGTGGGAGAGATCGAGGATGAATACGATGAACCCGAAATGGAACAACCCGGAGGGAAACCGGAGGAGATTATCATGGAGGGGTCCAGGGATCTCGACAGGGTCAATGAGGAACTCGAACTGGCGCTGCCCGAAGGGGATTACGAGACTCTAGCAGGCTTCATCATGAGCCTAACGGGCAGAATACCTTCCAAAGGTGAGAAGATACGCTATGAAGCGGTTACCTTTGAAATTCAAAAGAGTACCGATCGGGCCATCCAAAAAATTAAGGTGATACTCGACCGAAAATGAGCCTTCCTTGAAATTGTCCTGACTTACACGATCCCTTAAACCTTTAATTCCTTTAACCGGTCTTCGGCCTCCCGCAGACGATCCTCTCCAACCGTCAATGCAAATCGAATATAGCCCTCACCGGCATCGCCGAAACCGATCCCGGGAGTACCGACAATACCCGATTTTTCCATAAGAAGGGTGGCGAACTGGGCCGAGCTATATCCGTTGGGGACCGTTACCCAGAGGTAGAAGGTTGCCTTCGGGGATTCGACCTCTAAACCCGCGGCACGAAGCCCTTTCACCATGAGATCTCTTCTCGCCGTGTAGGTGCCCACGATTTCCTCGAGTTCGGTTCCGTATCCATTGAGGGCTTCGATTCCCGCAAGCTGGATAGCCTGGAAGGCGCCCGAATCGATATTGGTCTTGATCCTGCCCAGGCCGCCCACGACTTCCCGGTTACCCACCGCGAATCCGATCCGCCACCCGGTCATGTTGAAGGTCTTTGAGAGGGAATGAAACTCAATCGCAACGTCTCGGGCACCCTCGACCTCCATGAGGCTCATGGGTCGGTATCCGTCAAAGGCGATTTCCGAATAGGCCGCGTCGTGGCAGATGATAATTTCATATTTCGTGGCGAACTCCACCACCTCCTCGAAGAAGGGCCTTTCCGCCACGGCGGCGGTTGGGTTATTGGGGTAATTGATAAACATCAGTTTAGCCTTTTCCGCAACCTGAGGGGGTATTCCCGAAAGGTCGGGGAGAAAGTGATTTTCCCTCAGCAAAGGCATGGAGTGAGGGGTTCCCCCTGCGAAAGTCGTTGCCACCCGGTAGACCGGATAGCCCGGGTCGGAAACCAGGACGTAATCCCCCGGATCCACGAAAGCCAGGGGAATATGTGCAATTCCCTCCTTGGAGCCGATGAGGGTGAGGACCTCCGTGTGCGGATCGAGGGAGACCTGGAACCGTCTCTTATACCAATCCGCCACCGCCTGTCGGAAACGCAGCATGCCCACGTAAGATGGATAGCGGTGATTCTTCGCGTCTTGTGCCGCCTCTATCAATCGGGCGATGATCCTTTTGGGAGTGGGAATATCGGGATCCCCTATTCCCAAATCGATGAGGTCTATTCCCTTTTCCCTCAACTCTCGTTTTTTCCTGTCGATCTCCGCGAAAATGTAGGGGGGGATTTGTTTTACCCGTTTGGCCTGTTCAATCTTCAAGGTCACACCTCCTCCTGAATTCGTAGTTGATTGCGCGATTCATCTTAAAATGTTCCAAGGAAAATTTCAACCCGATAATTTACAGGATTTCCCGAGTTTCTGGAGAACACCTTCGTCCACAGCGGGCAATAAGGCATTCATTTCTCTGGGTAGTAATCCGTATTCGCGAAGGAACTATTCAGACTGGTGCATAATGGAGTCACGATTTTTATTGAGTTTGCTTAACAATAAAAAGGCCAGTATAGTCAAGATCTTATCACCCTCCTTTCGGCAACCTAAGGTCAAAATTGACACCTGGTGAATTACGTGATATTAATTTTAAAACTTTGTTCAAGAATTTGATTAAACTGCCATCCCTTTTGACACTCTGGGGGCTAGCACCCGAGAAGAAACTGAGAGTCCGGATATCAAGCGACCGTCGACTAAGAGAACGTTTCGAAAAATTCAGGTTAATGCTGACTAAGAGTCAAACGTAGACTTGACCCCTTAACTTATGATTCTGTCTGGTGGCTTGCCAATCAACTCTCGGGCGATCAGGTTTTTGGAGAAAACATTGGTATTTACGCCGGCGGTGATCATTCGGGAATCATCC
>CBDUXJ010000307.1:0-2555 GCA_965371165.1 uncultured Syntrophobacterales bacterium
CTACCTGGTTCGGCATGGGCAGACGGCCTGGAATAGGGAGGAGGTGTTTCGGGGAAGGGCGGATATTCCCCTGAACGAGACCGGTCGTAAGGAGGCGCTCTTGACGGGGGAGTATTTAAGAAATGTGAAGGTGGATGCGGTATACAGCAGCCCCCTCTCCCGGGCCGTTGAGACGGCAGAGGCCATCGCCCGCTATCAAGGGAAGGAAGTTCAGATCTCGGATGGGTTGATCGATATCGATTTTGGCCGGTGGCAGGGGGTATCCCATGAGGAAGTCAGGGAAAGGCATGGGGATTTATACCGGCAGTGGAGGGATACTCCCCATCTAGTGAGGTTTCCCGGGGGAGAAAGTCTGGAAGATGTAAGAAGGAGGGTCCTGGGGGTGATTGATGAAATCGTCCGGGACCATGCCGACAAAACCCTGGTAATGGTCTCCCACCGGGTGGCCAACAAAACCATGCTCTGCGGCCTTTTGGGATTGGATAATTCGCATTTCTGGCAGATCGGTCAGGACACGGGCTGCATAAACATCTTGGAATTTGGGGAGGAATTTACCCTTCGTCGTCTCAACGACACCTCACACCTTGTGGCCATCGAAGGGGAGAGGATCCAAATCGATTTCTGAGGGACAGTGGCGAAGGAAGCATTAAAATCCATCGAAGGGATTGGAAGGATATTGTTCGTTTGTACGGGAAATATATGCCGCAGCCCGATGGCCGAGGGTCTGATGATCGAGAGGCTGAGGCAAGAGGGAAGGCAGTATCCATCCGTTTCATCGGCTGGCATCTTCGCCAATCCTGGGAACCCCGCGGATCCCTTCGCCGTCCAAGTGGCACGGGAGGGAGGGGTTGATATTTCAAGGCATAGGGCCAGGGTGGTGAATAGCGATAGCCTAAGCTGGGCAGATATCGTTCTCGTCATGGAATCCGCCCAAAGGGAATTCGTTTCAATAGCATTTGCCACCCAATCGGCGAAGCTAGCCCTTCTCGGGGATTTCAACCGCTCCCAAGGCGGAGGGGGGGAAATCGCGGACCCTTACGGCTCCTCAGTGGGGGTTTATAGAGCTTGCTTTGTGGAAATCGGGGAGGCCATTCGTGGGCTCATTCAATCGCTCTCCGATGATTCGGCTCCGAGGAACCATTGAACAAGAGGGTAATGTGAGGTGCTCGCCTCTAATGACATCCCTGAAAAACTGGGGAAAAAGCTCTGAGCGCAAAATTATGCTGTGCTGCGGTGTTGCGGTCAGGTCGATTGAAATTTTCATTCAAGGATCTGCAGAACCGCAACGGATAATTCGGAGGATTCCATGATCGAGGTCAGGATTCATGGTCGAGGAGGTCAGGGAGCTGTCATCGCTTCGGAAATCTTGGCGACGGCATCTTTTTATGACGGAAAATTTTGCCAGTCTTTCCCCGCCTTCGGGGTTGAAAGGAGGGGGGCACCGGTCACCGCCTTCACTCGGATTGATGACAAGGCAATCCGCATCCGTACCCAGATCTATGTCCCCGATCACATCATCGTCCTTGACCAAACCCTTCTCACCGAGGGAGTTGAGGTGACCGGGGGGTTGAAGGATGGTGGTTGGATCGTGGTCAACAGTCGAAAAGACCTGCAGGGATTTCCGGGCTTCGAAAAATACACGGTGGCCACGGTCGATGGCAACGCCATTGCCATGAGCCACGGTGTAGGAACTCCTGTCGCTCCTGTGGTGAATACGACTATTTTGGGAGCTTTCGCCAGAGTGACGGCAGTGGTAACCATCGATTCCGTAATCAAGGCGGTCAAGGACATCGTTCCCACCAAGAGGGATGAAAACGCCCTGGCGGCAAAGGAGGCCTACGAGAAGGTATTCTTTCGTCAAGGGAGTTTAACGTGCCCAAAAGGATGATTTTCGAGAGGCATGCCGTTATCCCGCCCGTGGCGATTTCCATCGGGTATATGGATTGGAACAGGACGGGAGCCTGGAGGTATCTGAGGCCGAGGTATGAGGATAAGACGTCCCCTCCCCCTTACTAATATCCCATCTCCTTTGCCACCTTGTGAGTTGCCCGGATGATTTTTTCGATATCCTCCTCTGAATGCTCCGTGGAAAGGGCGCCCCCGCCCTTCACCACGAATATCCCTTCGTTCATCATCCCCAGTTTGAATTCTACATCCCTCTTTCGCAAATCAGTTCGTTCAAGGATATCCCTCGGACTTCTTATCTCCGCATCCTTTTGGAGGGGGAAGGTTACCTGGTAGAGGGAGCCGTATCCATTGCACTGGGCGTCGATGCCGTTTTGTCGAAAGGCCTCTTCCACTCCCTTCCTGGTTCTTTCGCCCAATTCCTTCAGCTTCGGATAGATCCAACCGGCGTTCTCTTTCAGGTATTTGATTTGCAGAAGCCCAGCCGTCATGGCTATGGGGGTACCCGAGAAGGTCCCACCCCCGATGTTGACGCGTTCCCATTTGTTAGGCCTTGTCATGTGATTGCACATATCCATGATATCTCTTCTTCCAACCACAACCCCTATAGGCATTCCACCTCCAGCGATCTTACCCAGGGTGCACAAATC
>CBDUXJ010000308.1:0-2553 GCA_965371165.1 uncultured Syntrophobacterales bacterium
GCATCTGGAGCTTTTTACTGTGCCGTCTGATTTATGACTTTTTACGAGACCATCACCTCTTCATTTGTCGAACCATTGAATGGCCATTCGATTGAAATTGAAGAAGCATTTCAAGAATCTGAGGTTTAAGGTCATCGCCGGGTTGGTCGTTACCTTGACCATCACCATGACTTTCCTTTTCTACATCCAATACCATCGGCACAAAGAAAAGATGATTAACGCCCTAAGGGAGCACACCAGTCCCAATTTGACCGAGGTCATAAAAACAATCCTCAGGGATGCCATGATGTCCAGAAACTCAGGGCAAACCAAGAATTTATTCGCGACCATCACTCAATTGCAAGATGTGAAGAATATCTTCCTGATGAATAAGGTCGGAGAGATCATTGTTTCCTCCAACGGTGAGAATATCGGAATGAAACCGGATATAGAACACCCGACGTGCCAAATATGCCACGGGGGAAAAACGGAAATCTTGAACAAGACGGTTATCTTCACCTCCGATGAGGGCGAGAGAATCTTCAGAAATGTCAACCTCATCCTCAACAAAGAGGAATGTCACGCCTGTCATAATCCCAATGAGAAGATAAACGGGGTCCTCGTAACGGATTTTTCCCTGGCCCCTATCGGGGATCAGCTTGGCAGGGAGTTTAAGGAGAATATTTTTTTTCTGGTGTTGTTCATCCTCATATCGATCTTAGTCGTCAGTTTTACCATGAACCGCCTTGTGGTCAGTAAGGTGGAGAAATTTGTGGAAGCGGCAAGACGATTGAGCCAGGGCGATTTAACGCAGAGGATCATATTTAAAGCGGACGATGAATTAAAGAGGCTGGCCGAATCCTTCAATCAGATGGCTGGGGAATTGAAGAAGAAGATGAAACAGGAAAAGCAGTATATTTCCGGGATTATCGATGCCCAGGAGGGAGAGCGGAGGAGGATCTCAAGGGAACTCCACGATGAATTGGGACAGGCGCTAACGGCCATTAAGTATAATCTGGAGATAATCGAAAGAGACTTACCGGAAAATTTCTCCGAGGGAAAAGAGAGGTTAAAGGAAGTAGAAACCCTATCCGCCCAAATCCTGGGACAATTGCGAACGCTATCCCACGATTTACGGCCCCCCATGCTGGATGATTTGGGCTTGCTTCCCACGTTGAGGTGGTATATAGAGAATTATGGGAAGAGGTGGAAAATCAAAACCCATTACGAGGCCATTAGCTTCCCCGAAAAGATGAATCCCGATCTCGAAACCGCCCTCTATCGGGTTATACAGGAGGCTTTAACCAATATCGCGAAACATGCCCGCGCTGATGATGTCCATATTCACCTCAGCTGTACGGATTTGGCGGTCATGGTAACCATCACGGACAACGGGATAGGGTTCGATCCCCAGGAAGTTCCCGCCTTAGAGGCACAAAAACGGGGCTTTGGGATCATGGGGATGCAGGAGAGAGTCTCATCTTTTGGGGGACAAATCGATATTCTTTCCCGTCCGGGAGCAGGAACGCAGATCGCCATCGAAATCCCCTTAAAAAGTCCCGAGGGAGAAGATGAACCGAAAGAAGACAAGAATCCTGATCGCTGAAGATCATACCATAGTTCGTCAAGGCCTCAGCGCCCTGATCAACAGGCAGTCTGATATGCAGGTTGTCGGCGAAGCGCAAAATGGCAAGGAAGCGGTCGAAAAGACAAAAGAGCTGTGCCCCGATGTTGTATTGATGGATATCGCCATGAAACATATGAATGGGCTGGAGGCCACCGCTCGAATCAAGAAGATGGCCCCGGAGGTGAAGGTTTTGGTTTTAACGATGTATGAAAATGAAGAATATATCTTTCAAATCCTTCGGGTTGGGGCCTCGGGATATTTGCTCAAAGAAGCGCCTATGACCGATTTGATTGCTGCCATCAAGGCAGTAAATAAAGGAGAATCTTATCTCAGCCCCTCGATATCGAAGAAGGTTATAGAGGATTATATTCGTCGTGCCGAATTGGGGGAGCAGGCAGGGATTGATGACATCCTTTCGGATCGAGAGAGGGAGGTATTGCAACTGATCGCGGAGGGGCAAACATATGAGCAGATCGCCTCCATCCTATGTATCAGTAAGAAAACTGTGGAGACCCATAGGGCCAATATCATGGACAAATTGAATATTCACGATAAGGTGGGCCTGGTCAAATACGCCATCCGAAGGGGGCTGATCAAACTGTAAGGAATAAAAAGTCAGGCCAGTAAATTCATGTAACGTCTTATTCCATGAGATTCTCTATTGTGCTCCCTCCGTTTTGGTCTAACACCTTTATAGAACCCACCTCCCCCCATGCTCTCTACACAGAAATCTCCATTTTGTTACATTCTTTTATGCGTTTCCATTCGTTCAATACACGACCTCCGGGTTCCTTTTTGAGGGAATTGACGGACTGTGCGTGAGTCAACTGATGATGGCACCCCTGAAACTGGAATTTCCTGATTTTTATAGGGAGTATTTTTGTAACCTATTGATTATGTAGCAAATTCCATTTTTGACGGCTTCGTAAAAAGTCCATCTGCTGTGT
>CBDUXJ010000309.1:0-2540 GCA_965371165.1 uncultured Syntrophobacterales bacterium
TCCAAGAGGAAGGCATAAAACGTTTCTCTCCCGGGGATCGACTCCGCATCAGAAACCTTATCCACTTACTTCGGGAGGAGAAGAATCTCCCGCTGGAGAACCTAACCCAGGGATTCATGGTGGAAACCCGTGTGGATCTCTCTCCCCGACTACGGGAGATACTTCTGGCCGGAGGCCTCCTGGCTTATAGCCGAGAAAAGGGTGAGCTCTAACCGGAAGATAGCCGGTCTTTCCTGCAGGGAATTCGGTGTTATTGAGGTGGACCACGGCTTTCGGGTCGTTGGGTTTCAGGAAAAACCGGCACGACTTTCAGTGGCCCATTTATAATTATTCCACAACTGATACCGATATTGTCGTTATTCCAAAGGGAATGAGATTATGAATTTCTGAATGAGATTCGGTTGAGCGGAAGATGAAGCCGAAGGGTGAACCAGAAAATCGGAGATTAGAAAGGGCGATCATTCACCAAATCCGGGAGAGGGGGAGGATAACCTTCCGGGAGTTTATGGATTTCTGTCTCTATCATCCTTTATATGGATACTATTGCTCGGATAGGGAGAAGATTGGGAAGGGGGGGGATTATTATACCAGTCCTTGTGTTCATCCCATATTTGGACAGATGGTCGCCAAGCAGATACATCAGATGTGGGCTCTCATGGGGGAAAAATCAGGCTTCCGGATCGTGGAATTTGGTTCGGGAAAAGGCCTCCTCTGTCATGACATCCTCTGCTACCTTCGCAAGGAAAACCCCGATTTTTTTGAAAGCCTATCCTATCAGATGGTGGAGACAAGCCCATTTTTCCGGAGAGAGGGGGAAAATCTCCTCTTAGAAAATGGGTTCGGGGAAAAGGTGCAATGGGTCATCCCCAAGGAGTTGGAGTCCGGGAATTTTCGGGTCCAGGGATGCATCCTCTCTAACGAGCTGATCGATTCATTCCCGGTGCACCTGGTTACCCCCAGGGATGGCTACCTCCGGGAGATATATGTAACACACAGGGATGGCGGATTTCGTGAGGAGATTGGGGAATTATCCTCTGACAAACTCCGAAATCATTTCGAAAAGCTAGGTGTTGTTTTGGATGAGGGACAACGAGCTGAGGTCAACTTAATGGCCCTTGACTGGATGGAGATGGTGAGTCGGATCTTAACCAAGGGATTTGTCATAACCATCGATTATGGGCATGAGGCGGAGAACCTTTATTCCCCTTTTCGGAGGAATGGAACGCTTCTCTGTTATTATGGGCATACCTGGCATGATAACCCTTACGAGAGGATCGGGCTCCAGGATATAACCTCCCACGTCGATTTCACCAGTCTGATGACCAAGGGGAGGGAGATGGGGCTGGGAAGGGCTGGCTTCACCACCCAGTATCGGTTCCTCATCGGTCTGGGGTTCTTAAAAGAGGCCCAAAGCATAGTGAGAGGTAATCTGTCGCCCCTCGAGGGGATCAGAAATCGATTGTCCATGAAGACCTTGATTCTCCCCGATGGGGGGATGGGGGATGTGTTTAAAGTACTCATCCAGCACAAAGGACTGGACAATCCTCAACTCGACGGATTACGCGATATAGAGGTCTTTTGAAGCGTTCCGTTTTCCTTCCTTCATTGTGGGATGCAATGTGGGGGGCTTAAGAGGGTGTGATCATGAGGATGAAGATCATGGTCGGTTTGCCCTGCCACCCCGTATATCTGCGTGATTACTAAGTCCTGAGTAAATAAGTTCGTCTTTGGACTTATGAATCGAAGGACTAAGTCCTGAGTTCGAGGTTGATCATATCCCCACGGGTAAAACCCATCCGTCGGAAGAATTGAAGTAAATCCCAATCGCCCCAATTGACCAAAGTATATATGTTTTTCACTCCTGCTTCCTTAAAATTCTTGATGAGTTCCTTCATCATAGCCTTTGCAACGCCCATCTTCTGATATTTGGGGTCCACCCCTAAGGTCTCGATCCAACCCACCGATGTCGGGACGCCAAATTCCCCGCCGCTGATATCTCCAAGGATGAATCCGATGACCTTGTTTTCCAGTTCGGCTACTATGCCGGTGGGCGGACTGTTAGACTCCACCGCCCTCACTTTCTTTTTCCAAAAGGACTGGCGTTTTTTCCCCAATATGCGGTGATCTATTTCGACAATGCCTTCCACATGAGAAGAGCTAAGGGGTCTTAAGGATATTCTTTTCAAGAAATCGGCATCCATTGAGGATTCTCCTCTGTTACCGGATGCGACTTTCATTTAAGAGATCACATTGTGAAATTTTTGTCAAGCTCCAAATTGCCCCTTGCTGGGGTTTGATATTGGCTGTTTTTTAGATATAATTAAAAATTCTATTCCCATAGGTGATACCCATGGTGAATGAACCTATTGGCATAGGCGATCGGTTTCAGCAGGAAACAAAATACCATCGCAACAAGATGACGGGGGGATTTCTGGACGGGAGAGACAAACCGGGGGAATTTAAGGAGTACCCAGGGGATATCCAGAGGTTTTCCCTCCCTAATGCCGATAAAGACGGTGGAGAACCCCTCTGGGAGGTTA
>CBDUXJ010000310.1:0-2512 GCA_965371165.1 uncultured Syntrophobacterales bacterium
GAAAGAGGCGGTCTCCTCCAAGGTCTTTTCATCCTCCCCGGGCCCACCGAGAAGGAGATAGTGGGCAAAAGGGATCCCGATCTTCCTGCATATTTCCGAGGCCCGGGAGATATCCTCGGTGGAAAAGGATTTCCTAAGCCTCCTCAACATCTCGGGGGATCCCGAATCGGTACCGAACTCGATTCCCGTACACCCCGCCTCTTTCATAGCCGCGATCAACTCCTCATCCACGTAACCCGGGTTGACGAAGGCGGTCCATTCCACCCCGAGCCCTTCCTTGGTCATCGATCGACAGAGTCCGAGGGCATGGTTCGTTGGAAAATTGAAGATATCATCCACGAAGTAAACGTAATCCACGCCGTGATGTTCCTTCAATACCCTGAGCTCTTGGAGAATGTCCTCCGGGGGTCTCACCCGAAGGGAGGATCCCTCCAGCAGGGGATAGGTACAGTAAATGCACCTAAAGGGACATCCCCTCTTGGTCTGGATGTTCCCCATTCCACCGTGGCGCAGGTATTGCCCATTGTCCAGGAGATCCCTGTACGGGAACCCGATGGATTCGACCCGATCGATGGCCGGAACCGTTTCCGGAAGTCCCTCTCCTGTAATCACCCCTGGGATCCCCTCGACCGGGATCCGCCTTTCGAGGCAGCGAACAAGGGAGAGGATGGGATTCTCTCCCTCCCCCACTACCCCAAAATCGACGTCCAGTGCCCTCAAGAGCTCCGTTGGAGCAAGGGAGAAGCCGGAGCCCCCTATGACGAGTTGAGCTCCCGAATATTCCCTGCAGAGAGCGATCACTTCTTCCGCTTCTTGAAGGTAGGAGAGGGGAGTTGGATACGTCAAATTGTCCAAGTTTCTCAGCGAAAGCCCAATGAGGTCAGGCCTCCATCGCGACACCTGATATCTCAACTCCCTTTCGACATCGTCACAGAAGCAGAGGTCGAGGATCCTCAACAGGTGCCCCTCCTCCTTGAGCACAGAAGCGATATAGGCCAATCCCAAGGGGAAGACCGGATAGGGCATTCTCTCCCTGTTGACTGATATCAGAAGGATCTTCATGAAGGGTCCATGTCAAACTGGCGGTCCCTGAGCCTGTTGACGATCTCCATTTGAGCCCTTCTCAGGACGAAATTGCTCATCAAGAAGAAGGGGAAATGGCTCCGAGGTCCCCGAAGGAGCCTTCCCAAGATGGAGCGAGGGGAACAGCAATACTTCTGGGCCCATAGGTATCCCTCTTGGAGCTCCCTTGGACTCATGAGCTTGGGCTTGAAGACCACATGACTCATATCGTAATGAGGCCAATGGTTATCGAAGATCCGCCCCTCCTTCCTAAGCCTCCTCCTCAGAGGGGTTCCAGGAAAGGGAGTGAGGACGGAGAAGGTCGGAAGCTCGATATGGGTTTCATGGACGAAATCGACGGTCCTCTCAAACACCTCCTTGTCATCGTGGTCGAACCCAAAGATAAAGGCACCCTGAATCCCTATCCCGTGGTTTTGAATCCGTTTGATGAGATCAGCCAGCTCGTGGGTGTTCATAAAGGTCTTTCTCGCCCCATCGAGGTTCTCCTGATTGAGGGATTCGAATCCGATAAAGAGGGAGACACACCCGCTTTCTCGAGCCAGGGTTAGCAGTTCCGGATTTCGGGCGATTTGAAGGGTACAAAAACCCATCCACTTGACCTCATATTCTTTGAAGACCCGGAAGAGCTCGGCGGCGAATTTCGGTTGAGCAACGACGTTATCGTCGGTGAGAAGGAGGTATTCTCCTCTTCTCCGGATGATTGAGGAGAGTTCGGAATCGATCTGGGAGACTGACCTGGTTCGATATCGCATCCCGTTGATGATGGGGACGGAGCAAAACTCGCACCGATTGGGACAACCCCTGGTTGTCTCAATGGCCTTAAAGAAACGGCTATACTTGGAGCTCAAGAGATCCCTTCTCGGGAGAGGCACCTTTTTCAAATCGAAATGACTCTCGCGCCGATAGAATGGCTTTAAGCAAGCCACCTCGTAGTCGGCGATGAGTTGATGGAAGACCCCTTCCGCCTCGCCAATCAGGACGGTATCGGCATGGGCCTTTGCCTCTTCGGGCAAAAAACTCGCATGCACCCCCCCGATGACCACCGTTCTCCCCCTCTTCCGAAACTTGTCCGCCAAGTAGTACGCCCGATCCGCAACACAGGTCAAAGCGGTCAGCCCCACGAAATCCACCTCCGCATCCAGATCCACCTTCTCGATGGCCTCGTTCACCACGGTAACATCCCAATCCTCGGGAAAGAGTGAGGCCAATACCGTGAGACCGAGCATGGGAAAGGGGCGCCACGTATCCGTGGAAACCCTCTTTCCCCTTTCCCGGGGAAAGACGAGCAGGGCCCTTTTCACATTAGCTCCTTACGTACTTGAATTAAAGTGTGACGGCTTCGTAAAAAGTCCATCTGCCATTCGACATGCTCACGGCCCTGAGTAAAGCCGAAGGGCTGCGTTGCGCTGCATCCTTCGTCATTGCAGCG
>CBDUXJ010000311.1:0-2475 GCA_965371165.1 uncultured Syntrophobacterales bacterium
GTTTCCGTATTCAGTTTTCAAAGAACAAAATCATTCTAGTATCTAATTATAATAATTATATGAGTTTTGTCAAGAGAAATTTTGCCCTTCTTTGACTTCCGTGAGTATTCCCTTTATAAACTCTTCCCCCATTTTTGTCAATACCATTTTTCCCCCTCAAGCTCCATTCTCGCCTATTTCCCTTCTTCCCGCAACTTCACCCGATGGAATTTCTTCTTCCCGGCCCTCAAGATGACCTCCCCATTTCGAAAATGCTCCACGCTCAATGCTTCATCGAAGCGCTCTACTTTTACTCCGTTTATGTATGCCCCACCTTGTTCGATCAGCCGTCTTGCATCGGCACCAGATGCGCAAAGCGTTTCCTTGAACATTTCGAAAGCGACCTTCCCCTTTTTCAATATGTCTTTGTCTATAGTCGTGGTGGGAATTGATTCCACCGTCCCGGCTAACTTCTCCCGAGGAATTCCGCTCGATGGAAACAAGTCTGGGGGAATATTCCCCCCGCCGAATAATGCCGTGGATGACCTCCACGCGCCCAGGGCCTGTTCCCTGCCGTGATTTATCCCTGTCGCTTCAAAGGCCAAAACTTCCTTGGCCATATTGAGGTCGGCGTTTTTTAAAAACTGTACGCTCCGTATCTCTTCCATGGGGAGAAAGGTAAAGAGCGATAGAAAACGCTCCACATCACGATCATGGGTGTTGATCCAATATTGATAATAATGATAGGGGGAAGTCGTCGAGGCATCGAGCCAAATGGTCCCCTGCTCCGTTTTTCCCATCTTTTTCCCATCGGCCGTTTCGATTAATGGAAAGGTGATCCCATAGGCTGCTTTGCCCTCGAGCCGACGAATTAAATCGATCCCCGCCACAATATTGCCCCATTGATCGCTCCCCCCCATTTGGAGGACACAATCGTATTGTTTAAAGAGATGCCAAAAGTCATAGGCCTGCAAGAGTTGATAATTGAATTCGATAAAAGAAAGCCCCCTCTTCAAACCCACCTTTATGGACTCGAAACTGAGCATTCGATTAACGCTGAAATGGACCCCGATATCTCGCAAAAATTCAATATAGTTTAACCTCGTTAACCAATCCGCATTATTTAAAAGCAATGCATTTCCCTTGGAGAAGTCCAGGTACTTGGAAAACTGTTTCCCCATCGCATGGACATTCCCGTCGATCTCCTCCCTGGTCAAGACCTTCCTCATCTCGATCTTGCCGCTCGGGTCCCCCACTAAACCCGTGCCCCCTCCTACCAGGGCAATGGGCCCGTGGCCACTTCTCTGCATATGGGCCAGCGCCATAATGGGTACAAGGCTCCCCACATGTAGGCTGGGAGCTGTCGGATCGAATCCAATGTAACAGGTTGCGGGCCTCAGCAAGCACTCCCTGATAGCCTTCTCATCCGTCACCTGTTCGATAAAACCCCGTTCAGTCAATACCTCGAAAACACTCTTCAAAACCTGATGCTCTCCTCATCCAATGGTACCTTGAGCCTTCGAATCGATTCAGTCTTTCCGTTCTCGGGGTCAATCTCCAGTATAACCCCTTGTAACTCAACCTCCCTCGATGCAACATCGAACTTTCTGGGCATTTGGGTCAAGAATCTCTCTATCGCAACCTTCCTCTTTATGCCAATTACGGAGGCCATGGGACCCGTCATACCCACGTCTGTGATATACGCGGTTCCACTGGGGAGAATCCGCTCATCGGAAGTCTGAATATGGGTATGCGTGCCCAAAACCGCGCTTGTCCTTCCATCCAAAAACCAGCCCAATGCCATCTTCTCAGAGGTGGCCTCTGCATGAAAATCAACGACCGTACAATCCGTCTCCCTTTTGAGGCCCGTGAGCTCCTTTTCCGCCGTGGCGAAGGGACAATCCAAACTCTTCATAAACACCCTTCCCTCTAAATTCACCACCCCTATCTTCTCCCCCATTCGTGTTGTAAAAATTCTACTCCCCTTTCCGGGCGCACCATCGGGATAATTCGCAGGCCTCAATACCCTCTCCTCTTCATCCAAGAATTGAATGATCTCCTTTTTGGCCCATATATGGTTCCCTGAGGTGATTACATTCACCCCTTCTCCCAAAATTTCCCTTGCAATTTCGGGGGTAATACCAATTCCACCGGCAGCATTTTCTCCATTAGCGATGGTAAAATCAATCCCCTCTCTCTCAACGAGGCCCCCCAACAGGGTTAAGAGGGCCTTCCTGCCCGCCTTCCCAACAATATCACCAATGAACAAAATTCTCACCTTAAACCCCTCAGAGGAATCAAATCTTGACGGCTTCGTAAAAAGTCCATCTGCCGTTCGACATGCTCACGGCCCTGAGCAAAGCCGAAGGGCTGCGTTGCGCTTCATCCCCTGCCCTGTTAAATTGAAGGCAGCCATATCAATAGATATGGGATATAGAAGCTGCTTGAAAACAGTAACATCAAACAAAGAAAATATTTAACAGGGTAAATCACTGC
>CBDUXJ010000312.1:0-2459 GCA_965371165.1 uncultured Syntrophobacterales bacterium
CAAAACCCGCCTCTAAAAAGACCTCGACTATGATATCGCTGGCCAGGATGATCCCCTGGCCACCCACACCGGAAAGCAAAATGTTGGTAACGGCATCATCCATCGTCTTCCCCCTGGCAAAAAGAGCCTAGGCCAGCTCGAAACCGTACGTCACCTCCCCTTCGGGAGGGATAATGGCCCCGAACTTACAGACCTGATAACAGAGGCCACAGCCGGGGCATAGGTTCTTTTCGATCACTGAAATGCCCTTTCGCTTTTTGCCTTCTGCGGTGACGGCCATATCCCCTGAAACCGTTTGCCAAGAAATGGCGGGACACCCTAAACTGAGACAGGTCCGACATCCTCTACATTTATCGGGATCGATGCTATAGGGCTTGTGGTATTCCTTGATGGCCTCACGGAGCATCACGCAAGGCCCCTCACTGACGATGAGGGAAGGCTCGTCCTTCTCCGTCTCTTCTGCAATTACAGTTTCCGTCTCCTCTATGTTCCACGGATTGACCTTCTTCCGATTTTTGATGCCCAGGACCTTCCCCAGCTCCAAGAAGTCGACCTTATGGGTCGGTTCACCCCGAATGGTGAAACCGGTGGACGGATGTTCTTGAAAACCCGTCATAGCCGTGGCGTGATTATCGAGGATAATGATGGTGGCCGTACCCTTGTTGTAGCCAATATCCATGAGAGGGGTTACCCCTCCGTGAAGAAAGGTGGAATCCCCGATGACCCCTACCACCCTCTTTCTCTCGTCCCTGGAAACCACCTTGGATATACCGTGGGCGTGACCGATGCTTGCCCCCATGCATACACAGGTATCCAGGGAGCTGAGGGGAGGAAGTGCCGCGAGGGTATAGCACCCGATATCCCCAGTAACGAAGAATTTCCCCTTTTTTAGGACGTGAAACAGGCCCCTGTGCGGACATCCCGGACAGAGATTGGGTGGTCTCGGGGGCAATTCCTCAGTGAATACGGGCTTGGGCGGTTGGAAGCGATCCCCCATGATTCCCTCTTCAACTAGCAAGGGGGTGAGCTCTCCCCGGATGGGGAAAGAGTCCTTCCCCTTGGATACTGAGAACCCCATGGCCTTGACATTCTCCTCGAGGAAGGGATCCAATTCCTCGACCACGTAAACTTCCTCTACCTCCTGGAAGAAACGGGTGATGAGCTTGTCAGGTAGGGGCCAACACATCCCCAGCTTGAGGTATGAATAATTGGGAAACACCTCTTTCGCGTACTGGTAGGACATTCCAGAGGTGATAATGCCCACCTTCCTATCGTTGATTTCCATCCGGTTCTCCGGGAAATTCTCAACAAATTCCTTCAACTTGAGGTATCTCTCCTCCACAACCTTATGCCTCTGTCTCCCATATACTGGCAGCATCACGTACTTGGAGGGGTCCTTCTTGATCTCAATAGGAACGAGTCCCTCTTTGCTCTCCTCCAGTTCCACGATCGTCTTCGAATGGGAAATCCGAGTAACGCTCCTCACCATCACAGGGGTGTCGAATTGCTCACTGATAGCAAATCCCAGTTTGACGAATTCCTTGGCCTCCTGGCTATCGCTGGGTTCCAACATGGGGATTTTGGCGAAACGGGCATAGTGGCGGTTATCTTGCTCATTCTGGGAACTATACAGTTCCGGATCATCTGCGGAAAGCAGGACCAATCCCCCTTTGACCCCGGTGTAGGAGAGGGTAAGCAGGGGATCCGCGGCGACATTGACCCCAACGTGTTTCATACAGACCAGCGCCCTCGCCCCCACGAAACAAGCCCCCATAGCAGCCTCCAAGGCCACCTTTTCATTGGGCGACCATTCCGCATAAATCTCCTCGTACTCCCTCGCTATGGTATCGAGAATTTCGGAACTGGGGGTTCCCGGATATGCGGCGGCGAACTTCACCCCTGCCTCGTAGGCCCCCCTGGCTATGGCCTCATTACCGGTCAATACCTTTTTCATCGTTCTCCCTCTTCCGGTTCAAGGGGGGTACCCCCTCGAATGTACGGGAAAATCATGTTCTGCCTCTTGAATTCCTCCAATTCATAAATTGGCTTACAAACCTGCTCACCCCAGAATAGTGTGAGGCGAGCACATCACCCTGCACCAATGTGCAAGCGAATTACGAAATAGGAATTAATATTGTAACTTTTGTCACATAATAGGACGAAAAAAATCCCCCTGTCAAGACGAAAGCCCTGTAGGAAGTATCCTCGGGCCGTATTCGATTTCAGGAGGATGGTATTCGATTTTTGGATAGTTTTTCCGCAATTCCCCCCTTAATGAATTGGGAGGCACACTTAAGCAATTTATTATCCAGCATGAAAACCGGCGCAAACATTGAATAGAGGCCTTTTTGAATACTCTTCGCCCCCACGGTGAATACCTATATGTCGGTATGGAAAAAAATTGGCTTGAATTTTGCAAATGGATTCAACAAATCCATCAGACAACGGTTCCAATTTCG
>CBDUXJ010000313.1:0-2451 GCA_965371165.1 uncultured Syntrophobacterales bacterium
AATGGTTGGAATCTGTGGAAACTGCCATGGGAGGCTCTTCGCCAGGGAAAAGCTTGGACAAAGGGACGCAATCGTCAAGAAAACGGATCAGTTGATGGCTGAAGCCATTCAGATTGTGGAAAATCTGTACCAAGAATCCATTCTGGTCAGGCCGGGGCCGTACGTCAGGCCTGTCTTTCCCGACCTCTTGGGCCTCTATACCCCTCCCAATCCCCTGGAGGAGAAGCTCTGGGAGATGTTCTTTCGCCATCGCCTCATCCTGCTCCACGGGGCCTTCCATAACAACCCCGACTATACCACTAACCACGGATGGATCAAACTGAAAGCGGCATATGAAGATGTGAAGAGAATGGTCCATGAGTTGCTGCCGGAGGGGCAAAAATAGAAAAGCTGACAGGGAATCGTACTACATCGGCTTGACCTTTAAGTTGCCGTTGTTAGGATTGTAAGGAAGGTTAGAACCATGATCTCCGTGGAAGAGGCATTGAATCGGATTTTGGCCCGAATCCAAGTTTTGGGTTTGGAGAAGGTGGACATCATTGGCTCCCTGGGAAGGGTCATCGGCGAGGATATCCTTGCCCCAAGGGATATTCCTCCCCTGGACAATTCGGCGATGGATGGATACGCCGTTCGGGCCACCGATATCAAACGGGCCTCAAGGGAGAGCCCCATTCCCCTCAAGGTGATCGAGGAATTACCGGCGGGAGCAATACCCCAAAGGAGCGTAACGAAAGGGGAGGCCGTACGGATTATGACCGGAGCCCCTATACCCAAAGGGGCCGATACCGTAGTTATGGTGGAGGATACGGAGAAGGTAGGCGAAGGAGTGAGGGTTTTCCAGGGGGTTCCCCCCGGGAAGAACATCAGAAGGGCTGGAGAGGATGTAAAAAAGGATGATCGGGTCATCTCCAAAGGCTCGGTAATCCGCGCCGCCGAGGTGGGGATGCTGGCCTCTGTCGGCAGGGCTTTCGTATCTGTCCACCAAAGGCCTGTGGTAGCTATCCTCTGCACGGGGGACGAACTGGTAGACGTGGATGAAGGGATTGCGGATCATAAAATCGTCAGTAGCAACTCTTATACCCTCTCCGCCCAGGTGATGGAATGCGGGGGCCTTCCCCTCCAGCTAGGCATCGCCAAGGATGATCCGGCGGAGATCGAGGAGAAGCTTCGGGAGGGCTTAAGGGCGGATACCATCCTCTCTTCCGCCGGGGTTTCCGTCGGTGATTACGATCTGGTTAAAGACATCCTCAGGGGGATCGGTTTTCAGATGGAGTTTTGGGGAGTCGCCATGAGGCCGGGGCAACCCTTGGCCTTCGGGACCATAGAAGGAAAACCCACCTTCGGTCTCCCGGGCAACCCCGTTTCCTCCATGGTCTGCTTCGAGCAGTTCGTCCGGCCCTCGCTCTTGAAGATGATGGGACATAAGAACCTCTTCAGGCCCTTAGTAGAGGCGGTCCTCAAGGAGGAAATTAGCAAGATGCCGGGCAGACGACATTTTATGAGGGCCAAGCTTTCGCTGGAGGAGGATCGATATGTGGTGACCACTACGGGGCCACAGGGATCGGGTATCCTCAACTCCATGGTTGAGGCCAATAGCCTGGTCATCGTTCCCGAAGAGGTGGCGGAGATCAAAGCGGGGGAGAAGGTTCGGGTTCAGATTTTGGATCGAAGTTTTGAATCCGCAATAGTGTGAAATCATCAAGGGGGTTAAGATCACATGATTCCGATTGTCTCCATCGTGGGAAAGTCCGATAGCGGCAAGACCACCCTTATCGAGAAGATCGTTCCGGAGCTTATTCGAAGAGGATATCGCGTAATCACGGTCAAACATGACCTCCATAGCTTTGAAATTGACAAAGAGGGTAAGGACAGTTGGCGACATAAGCTGGCCGGGGCCTGCGGCGTGATTATCTCATCCCCCCAAAAGGTCGCTTTGATCCGCGATGTGGATAAAGACAAGTCCCTTGAGGAATTGAGGGACTCCTTCGGCGGGGATGCGGATCTCATTCTGTCGGAGGGGTACAAAAAGGATGTCCAGCCGAAGATCGAAGTCTTCAGGAAGGAGGAGCACAGAGAGCTCCTCTGCACAAAGGAGGACAACCTCATCGGCATCGCCAGCAACCGGCCTTTTGATATCGGAGTCCCTTGTCTGGACATCGATGATGTCAAGGGAATCGTTGACCTCATCGAATCCAACTTCTTGAAGGGAAATCGAAGGGAGGAAATCGCCCTGAGAATAGGCGGGAAACGCATCCCCCTTTCCCCTTTCGTGGAGAGATTCTTGATCCGCACGATAAAGGGGATGATCTCTTCCCTGAAGGGTGCCGAGAGTCCTCAAAGGATAGAGATCAAGATCGACTAGGGTATCTATCGCCGACGGCTGGACTGAGTTGCCTAAAGAGAAATTAACGTAAAAATGGAAAAGGAAGCTCTGAGCACGAATTTATTACA
>CBDUXJ010000314.1:0-2441 GCA_965371165.1 uncultured Syntrophobacterales bacterium
TCGGCTAGACCAACAGTATCTTGAAAAGGCGAGGGAAAGCCTCTTCGCGTCAGAAGAGCTCATTTCATACAATATGGGAGTAAGGGCCTACCGTGCGAACAACCTAAAGAAGGCGAGTGAACATTTCTTTGATGTCATACACAAAAGTGATCATTCTTTCCCCAAGAAACGGGCGTACTACAATCTCGGTAACATCATGGTTCAATTAGAGCTGCCGAAAAAGGCAGCTGAGATGTACCGGGAATCCCTTCGGCTCGATTCCACCGATTGGGAAAGCAAATATAACCTCGAGCGGCTCTATGTCTTCTATCCCATACTCTTGCCTGATGAAGGAAGTGAGGCTTCTCTTGAACCAGAACCGGGGGATGAGAAAGGAGATCAGATGGGCCAATACGGCGCGGGTCGGCCAGACATTTAGGAGGGCCATGTCCCTTGAATTTCTGAATCCTAAGGCATTGTGGGCCATGCTGAGTTTCCCCTTTATCCTGGGAATCATTGTGTGGGGCCTCCAGCGGAGGAAGGTCATCCTGAGGGAATTTGGAAGAATGGACCTGCTTGAACGGTTTTCCCGGTTCCCTTTGAATCGGAAAATCCTTTGCCAGAGGTTGTCTACGGTCCTCTGCTTCGCCCTCCTGATTACTGCCACTGCACGGCCTCTCCTTTCTGGAAATTCCGACCAGATTAAGAAGGGGACTCTCGACGTAGTGGCCGTTCTGGATGTATCCAAGAGCATGGCGGCCGAGGATGGTGGCCCGGAGGTTTCTCGACTTGAACGAGCAAAAGATGTTCTCCTGGGGTGTTTTCCAAGGCTAGGCGGAAACAGGCTTGGCATCGTGACATTTGCCGGGAGCAGTTTTCCCCAAGCCGAACTCACCGATGATTTTGGTGCCCTGAGGTTTGTCCTGAAGAATTGGGTGAGGGTGGATTCGGCCCCTTCTCAGGGATCCAACGTTGGAAAGGGTTTGTCGGAGGCAGTCCAATTCTTTGAGAAAAGTGACAAGAAGAAGATCATCCTTCTTTTTTCTGATGGCGGTCATGTCCGTCCAGAAAATCTCGAGGGGATCCTTACCGACATCGGAGCTCGGGGCATCAAGGTTATCTCTGTCGGTTTTGGAAGCCATGGGGGTTCCAGAATTCCCGTATATGAGGAAGGGAAGTTTAAAGAGTGGCTTAAAATCGAGGGCAAGGAGGTTTTTACTCGATTGAATGATGGAATTTTAAGGGAAATTTCCGAGGCAACGGAGGGAAGGTATATCCAACTCAGTTCGGGGAAAGAGCTCCACGGAATTTTCAGGGATCCCGCAGTGGTGGGTAAGAGAGTTCTCTCGGGGGGAAAAGAGATATTCCAAATACCCCTCGCCCTTTCCATTCTCCTCCTCTTTGTTGGGATGTATTTCGAGCGGCGGAGTGTATAACTGAATGACAATGCGAGAGGACTGGTAAAGAGAAAGGCGGGAAATAGATTTTGTTAGCGAAGGACGACCGGAGGACAAGGCCTAGACGAAATACACCCGCCGAACATTCCGCCGGTTCCACCTGAAAATAACCTACCGATAACCTCTAACTATTCTGTTGATTTGTGTTTGAAATGTGGGATTGATTGGGATGAGGAGGATCTCAAGAGTTCAGTTAGAAACCTCGGATTTTAGTTCTTATTGACATATCTTTCTATCTTGGTAAAATTGGTTCAGTCGACAAAGCCAAACCATCCGTGAGGGTGGGGCGGAGAGTGTTCTATCGGTGAAGGAGGGTTTAGGCGATATGAGAAGGAGGCGAGGGAGAATAGTAGGGGGCAGTGGGGGAATAATTAAAGAGGAGTTGATATAATAATCTTTCTTTTAACCGAAGAGCTACAAATTCTAAAGGAAGGAGTTGATAGGTTTGAAAGGAACGATAAAGAAAGTTATCCGGGAAAGGGGATTCGGGTTCATCAGTGCAGAAGATGGGAGAGAGGTCTTTTTCCACCGCTCCGGTTTGGAGGAGGCAGATTTTGACGCTTTGGAAGAGGGCAACAGCGTAGAGTTCGAAGTGGAGAAAGGGCCTAAAGGTCCCCGGGCGGTGAATGTAACGCTGATAAAAGCCTAGTCTAAGGCGAAATCAGGGTAACGTGCCCTTGTTTCAGTTTCCAGGGATGTGAAGGCAGTGAGGAGCACAGAAGAGGCGGCCAACGGTGACGGTGCCTTGTTTTGTCCGGAACGCGTCAATTAAGGCATTGATGCGGTTACTATCGGAGAAGGGAATAATAAGCAAAGACGAGTTTATGGCTAAGATTGAGAGATTACATAGGGAAATGAAGGAGAAAGGGGAAAGTAAATATTTCAAGGAAGAGGAACAAAAATTGTTTAGACGATTGAATTATGACGATTTCGTAAAAAGTCTAATCAGATGGCAAAGAAAAAAGATCCAGATGCAAGGCGCGCAAATCCTGAGGAATGAGGCGT
>CBDUXJ010000315.1:0-2375 GCA_965371165.1 uncultured Syntrophobacterales bacterium
CGCCTTGCATCTGGATCTTTTTTCTTTGCCGTCTGATTCCGACTTTTTACAATGATGTCAAAATTCACCCTAAAAATTGAGTATTTCCAATTCGCTATGGGCGATATCAACGATATTCATCGCCTCGATGAAATTGACGACTCTATCCAAATACGAATTGACAAATTTCCGATCGTTCCCTACCAAGCTCATTCCCAGTTGGGACCTCTGCCATAATTCGTTATCGCCCACCTCCGCGATGGAGATGTTGAAGCGATTCTTCACCCTATCAATGATCTTCTTAATCACTCGACGCTTTCCCTTAAGGGAGCGGTTCTCCGGGATAATCACATCCAGATGACAAACGCCCACAATCATTCCCTTCTCCCAACGGGGAATACCCGAATCCTAAAGGGTGGGGGAAACCTCTTCGTACTCATAGGATTCGATGACATCTTCCTCCTTCACATCGTTGAAGTTCTCGATGCCAATCCCGCACTCATATCCCTGCTGAACGTCCTTGACGTCTTCCTTGAAACGCTTTAGGGATGTAATTTTCCCATCGTGAATGACCACGTCATCCCTTATCAACCTGATCCTACCCCCTCTAACAATTTTTCCATCGATTACATAGCTTCCGGCAACAGTTCCCACCTTGGGTATGGTGAAAGTAGCGCGGACCTCCGCCCTGCCCAGAATTTTCTCCTTAATGATGGGTTTCAGAAGGCCTTCCAGCGCTTTCTGGATGTCGGATACTGCGTCATAGATCACGCCGTAGGACCGTATATCGACACGTTCCTGTTCGGCCAGCTGCATAGCCTTCAATCCAGGCCGAACGTTGAATCCGATAACGATAGCGCGGGAGGCCATCGCCAGATTGACATCCGTTTCGCTAACTCCCCCAACGCCCCCGTGGACGATATTCACCTTCACCGAATCAGTCGAAAGCTTTTCCAGGGAATTGTTAACTGCCTCCATGGAACCCTGGACATCGGCCTTAACGATTATGTTCAGTTCCCTTGCTTCCCCTTCCTGAATTCTCGCGTAGAGTTCCTCCAATGATACCTTGCTTGAACTGGCGAGTTCCCCTTCCCTCTTTTTCTGCTGCCGGTACTCCCCCATCTGTTTGGCAATTCGCTCGTCATCCAATACGATAAAGGCCTCCCCCGCCTCGGGAAGCCCCGTGAACCCCACTACTTCAACTGGCATGGAAGGGGAGGCTTCTTCAATTCTCTGGCCTCGATCATCCATTATGGCCCTGAGGCGGCCGTAATTCATCCCGCTGATAAAGGAATCCCCCACCTTTAATGTCCCCTCTTGGACCAAAACCGTGGCCACAACCCCACGACCTCGATCCAACCTCGCCTCAATGATGGTTCCCCTGGCCAATTTGTCGGGGTTGGCCTTCAATTCCAATACCTCCGCTTGAATCAAGATCAATTCCAAAAGCTCGGCAATTCCGGTTTTTTGTTTCGCCGATACTTCGGCAAAGATGGTTTTCCCACCCCAATCTTCCGGGATTAATTTATATTCCGCCAGATCCTTTTTGACTTTATCCACGTTGGTATTGGATTTATCGATTTTATTGATGGCCACAATGATGGGAACGTTAGCGGCCTTGGCATGGTTGATGGCTTCAATTGTTTGGGGCATAACCCCGTCATCGGCCGCAACCACCAATACCACGATATCCGTTACCTGAGCACCCCTTGCCCGCATCGCCGTGAAAGCCTCATGGCCGGGGGTATCAATAAACACAACTCGACCAGAATCCAATTGTACATTATATGCACCAATATGTTGGGTAATCCCTCCCGCTTCATCCTCAACCACATGGGTTTTTCTAATGGCATCTAACAGTAAGGTCTTTCCATGATCAACATGTCCCATGATGGTCACCACGGGGGGTCTCAGCTTCAACTGCTCGGGGGCATCCTCCTTTTTCTCCAAGAGATCTTCCCTTTCTAGGGAGACCTTTTCCACTCCGTACTCAAATTCGCTCGCGACGAGGGAAGCTAAGTCGGCATCAATGGTCTGATTGATGTTTACAATGGCACCCAGCTCCATCAATTTCTTGATCACCTCTCTGGCCTTTATCCCGATCCGCTTTGCCAGCTCCGAAACCATGATGACCTCGGCAACTCGAATGACCCTTTTGACTGGTTTGGGGGTGGTGATCACGGTCTTCTTCGAGAGTACGAACTCGACCTTCTTCCTCGGCACCTTGACGGGTTTAGCCACCTGCCCCCGAGGTCCACGAGGATACCTCTTCTCTATCTCCAGTTCCGCTTCCTCGACAACCCTCCTTTTCAAAAGCCTCTTCTTCGGGGGACGCTCTTCCGGTATTTTTTTGGCCATTTTGGCCTTTTTCTTCTTAACCCCCTCCTCCTCTTCCT
>CBDUXJ010000316.1:0-2364 GCA_965371165.1 uncultured Syntrophobacterales bacterium
CAATGCTCCCTAGAGAGTAGCTGGGGCTATTGTTCCCAGCAACGTTTTATCCGGTTCGAAACCAGCCTCGGAAGAGATGTACGGGATGGCGGAATTCAAGGTTTATTCCAAGAGATGGCTCTTTTTCATCGGCCTGATTATCGGAGTCGGCGTTACTCTCACGATGCTGATCCTCCTTAGCATGGGAGCCTTCGACTTTTTTGAAACCCGATCTATCGATTGGAGGTTCCTGATTCGGGGGGAGATCGACGCCGACCCTCGAATCGTCATCGTCTCCATTGATGAAGACTCATTCTCGGAATTGAATGAGAGATGGCCATGGTCCAGGACCCACTTTGCCCGCTTGATTGACCGATTATCCCGGGAAGGGGCAAAGATCATCGGGATCGACATCATCATGAGTGAGCCTTACCCGGGCGATCAAGACGAACAACTGGCCCGCTCGGCAACAATGTTCGGAAACGTCGTCCTCCCCAGCAAGTTCGAGGAGACGATCAGAAGGGTTCAATGGAAGGGAAAGGAGGTTGAACTAAAAGGAGAGGAGTTCAAAGGGCCTATTCAAATCATCTCACAGTCGGGTGATGTGGGATACCTCAACCTCCCCCATGACAGCGACGGTTTCGTTCGCCGTTTTACCCCCATTCGGTCTTACCAAGGGAAATTATATGCCTCCTTTGATCTGAAAATCGCAGCCCGTTACTTAGGAATCCCCTTGGGGGATTTGAAATATATCCCCTATACCATGCTCCGTCTCGGGGACCGCTCCATTCCCTTGAACCAGTATAATTCGGCCCACATCAATTTCGCGGGGCCTTCAGGGAAATTCAAGAGGATATCCTTCCACCAGGTCGTAAAAGGGCAATACCCATCTGGTTCTTTTGAGGGGAGGATTGTCCTGGTAGGGGCCACTTTTCTCGATTCGAAGGATTTCTTTCCTACCCCCTTTCAGGAGTTTAAGGAGGGAGAGAAGTACCCCCTTTTCGGAGTAGAGATTCGCGCCAATATCATCAACACCATCCTGCAAAAGAGGTTCATCAGACCCTCATCGCCCATCATCAACCGTCTCATCATCTTTCTGGGTGGAGTGCTGGTGGCACTCCTTTCACTAAGACTTTCACCGCTGAAAGGCGCCTTCTTAGTTGTCCTCATCTTCCTCGTCTATCTGGCCACCTCAATATGGCTCTTTGCCAGGGACATCCTTCTGATGACGATTACCCCTGTCTTTACCTTTGGTGGTGTTTTTATCTCGCAGGTGGCTTTCAGGTATTTCACGGAGGAAAGGGAAAAGAGGCGGATTCGAGGCATGTTCCAGAAATACGTTTCTCCAGATGTCGTGGATAAGCTGATTCAAGATCCCACAAGATTACGGTTGGGGGGAGAAAAGCGGTACCTCAGCGTCTTATTTTCGGATATCAGAGGGTTCACCTCAATCTCTGAGAAACTGGTTCCCGAGGAGTTATTAAACCAGTTGAACCAGTATCTCGGCGCCATGACCGCTGTCGTATTGAGAAATGGGGGCATGCTGGATAAATATGTTGGAGATGCCATTATGGCCGTGTTCGGTGCTCCCATGGAACTGGAGAATCACGCTCTGGCGGCCTGTAAAACGGCCCTTGAAATGATTGGAGAACTGAGGTCTTTGGAAGAGGGGTGGAAAAATGAATCGAAGCCCACTCTGGACATCGGGATAGGGATCCACACAGGCGAGATGATCATTGGGAACGTGGGCTCTACCAAACGAATGGATTACACGGTCATCGGGGATAACGTCAATTTGGCCTCCAGATTGGAAGGGGTCAATAAAGAATTCGGAACCCACATTATCATCAGCAATTCAACGTATGAGATGGTGAAAGGGCACATTACGGTCAGAGGCTTGGGAGAGATCACGGTGAAAGGAAGGGAAAAGCAGGTGGCCGTATATGAGCTGGTGGAGATGAAGTAATACCGCCCTCCTCAAAGGCTTATCTCTGACTCTGCAGGTCGCTTCTTGGCGACCAGCGCCATGTTCCCCTGAAAGAAAGTCCGCACCTCAGTCCTGCGGTGTTCTCCAGAAAGTCAAGGAACCCCAAAACTCATACTGAGCTCCCGCCCCTGAGAAGGGGATCCCCTTTTTCACGGTTCATGCCAAACGAAACGAAACTCCAATGAAACCAATGCTTTCACCGCGGGGGGATTTGTGGTAAAGTATAAATCCTGAATAAACCTTTCCAATCTTCCATGGGAGGGATGGGATGCGTAATCTAACACTCCTGACGGATCTATATGAATTGACCATGGTAGGGGGATACTTCGTCACCGGGAAAAAAGACCAATGGGCTAACTTCGATTACTTCTTCCGGAAAGTGCCCGATGAAGGTGGAT
>CBDUXJ010000317.1:0-2304 GCA_965371165.1 uncultured Syntrophobacterales bacterium
CGAAACCGCCTTGAGAAGAGCTCCATCTTGCCGATCTCGTCGATAATGATCAATTTTTCCCTTTCGAGAGCCCTTTCCAGGGATGGGATGGCGATTCCATCAAAGGCCTCGACATCGACCCCGTACCTGCCCACCCGAAACGGTCCAGGGCGACTCACGTGGGCCAAGATTCCATCCCGACCATCCAAGGTCTTGATCCGGAAACCCTCCCGGATATTCCTCCTTCTTATCTCCTCGGTGTAAAACCCTCCTGCTCTGCCCCTGAATCCCTCGATCACCTTCATGATGACCGTCGTCTTTCCCACCCCCGGCCTACCGCTCAACAATATCTTTGGAATGGACAATTTCATGTTTGATTTCAATAACTTATCAATGCGGATAGACATGGTGAAAGGTTAGAAAAAAAGAATGAACCTGCGAGTATCTAAGCGGATTTTGATTTTACCAGAATATGGTGAATTCCACAAACTCGTATCTCAGAAATGTTGCAGTTCTCCTTAAGCCGACGGGAGCCCTCACCCCTCTTTCCTACTGAAAAACATTGTCGCCAACCTCCAAAAACTTGAGGAGATGAGGGCCATGCCCCTCCCTTTGCCTTTGGCTTTTGATGTATAATTTAGTAGGTAGTTGAAGAGATGAAAAGGAGAGCAAGATGAAGAGAATTGCCACTATAGTTTTGATGGGAGCCCTTGTAGCCCTTCCAATGAGGGTGGGATACTCCAAATCTTTGAACGAATGGTTCATTACACCAGGAGGAAGTCCTCCTGTTATCACCCACTGGTTTGCGTCCGAGGAACTTCACCACGGCGATATCTGGAAGATTTACGTGGAAGCCAATGACCCGGATGGGGATATGCGGGAATTTGTATGCATCTTCGACCAAGTAGGTTATGGGAGGTATTCCTCGGGTTATGTACGCATTAAGAAGGAGAACGAGGAAAAGCTCTTGGGATATCTCACATTTTTCAGCATCGCTGGTGAAGGCTTTTGGCTGGCCGAGTGGACTCAGCTCAGCCTAACCGTATTCATCCGGGACAAGGGCGGAAACGCCAGCAACAAAGTAGTTCTCCCCCTTGTCCTTTCCCGCGGGGCCAAGCAGGGACCGCCGCCTGCTCCCTTCGATAGCGGCGACTTGGAAGCATTAGGATCGATCCCGACCGAACTCGTCAATCCTGACCTGTTCGGAAACACGGGACCGCGTACCTTGAGGGAATGGCTCCAATAATCCCAGTCCCATTCCCCTGGGCGAGTTGACATCCCAGAGAAGGGGCCGATCGAATTCCCAGGTCGCCCCCCCTTCTTCCGTGTCTCCCAAAACCCAATCTTCTTCATAAGACGTTATCGTGGATATGAACGTGAATTCCCTTTTCCACTGGCATCCCAACCAACTCCATTGACACTCCCGCAGCCTCTGTGTATAGATAGCTCCATTCTTCGCGGACTACCTTGCTCGGCAACAAAAGAGGGAAATTACCCTCAGTTTCCCAGAGGAAAGATATCTAAAGTGATGGAGAAAACACAGCGGTTCTATTATGGCTGGGTGATTGCAGGTGTGTCGTTCTTAACCCTCTTTTTCAGCCTGGGTACTCGGTTTTCCTTCGGGGTTTTTTACGTTGCTATCCTCAAGGAGTACGGCTGGGGTCGCGCTGAAACGGCAGGAGCCTTTTCCCTCGCCATGATGATTCATGTTCCCGACGGCATTGTTCTGGTTCGATAGGATTTGAGCTCGGTGGGGTACTGGGACCATATCTAGCTGGGTATTTTTACGATCAACTAGGAAGCTATACAGTCCCATTCCTCCTCGTGATGGTCAGTATCAGTCTAGGGGTCCTCGGAATTTGGATGGCAACCCCGCGCCACCGGCGAACCTACTCTCCCTCGTAGGCTGATTGACACAGTGAAGAGTGCTTAGGAATCGTGCTTCGCATCCATGGCGTAGCGGGGGTTTGGATCTGTCTTAATGAGCTTAAAATTTTCAAGAACCTTCTTAAAAGTCCCAAAATCCTTGTCAAAGTAGTGTCTCAGAGCAGCGGTGTACCGGATACCATAGAACCATTCATCTGCAATAAATCCATAAAAAATGCTTTTGAGCCTTAAGCCACCCTTGTTCTTATATGTGAATACTACCCTAAACCCCGGAAATCCACTTATCCTCGCAGGAGTATTTTCTACGACCTCGAAGTTCAAGACTGTTGGGTCGGAACTTATACCATCAAGGACTACCTCTGCTACCTCTTGAGGCAACATGCCCTGTGTAAATATCTTTCTTGTATGGATAATTTTATTTAGTATTTTAGGTAGTAT
>CBDUXJ010000318.1:0-2265 GCA_965371165.1 uncultured Syntrophobacterales bacterium
CCCCGTGACCCGGATAAACGGCCTTATCCCCGATATCAAACATCTTCTAAACTCCACTTGGTGATTGTAATCTTTCCCTTGGCTCTTACCTCCCTTTCGCTATGATCTGATAGGTATTCCCCACCTAGTAGGTGAACGGTCTCACCACGTCGCTGAGGGCAAAATTCCTCCCGTTGGTGATGCGAGCCATCGCCGCATCGGTACCAAAAAGCTGGGAAACCCTAACCTGTCCCTTCCGTTGGCCTTCAAAGGGATTCTTGGGAATCCTAACTATCTGCTCTATTTTCCCTCCTTCCGGCCCATAGACATCCATGAGGTCCCCGACTTTCAATCCGGTGAGCCGTCCCGCATTGAGATAAACCCTGTCCCCATCGATTTTAACAATTCGGGTGTACCATCCCATTTGGTTTATTTCAGAGACAAGGTTCTCCGTCAGTTCCTCTATGGCCAACTGGATAGCCTTAAGCTTCGTCTTATCTCGAGAGAATTCCCCCCTCTCCTCCGTTGCAAAAATGGGGTTTCTCTCCTCGAAGGCCTTCATCACTCGGCCGGTGGCGGCTTCAACGAGTTTTACTTGAATCCGAACAATGGCCAAGGCCGTATCCTCCCCATCACCCCCTTTGCCCTTAGAGGCCGCAACATATGGCCCAGAAAGGGTCCCGTGGAGAAGGACATGGACTCCGAAAACGGTATTGACTATCCTCAAAACCATGGGATCATCCAATCGAGCGGGCTCAATTCCCCTCCTTTTGAAATAGTCCACAATGACCTGATCATCCAAACAGAGTATCCTATCTGTTCGGCTCTCCAGGGATTCCCGTAATCGTTCCGCCACCATTTCTCCCCAATTTTCATCGGGTCCCCCTTCCTCGAAAGGAGCAATAATGATCTTCCTCCTCAGCTTGATGGAAGAAGAAGCAGTCGTCTCGGCCCTTTCCCTCGAAGCAGGTTTGGACACCTCATAAGGTTGGGGTATGGTTTCCCTCTCGGGTTGAAGGAGTGGTTCTTCCCCTGCTGCCTCTTGCCCTTGGGGACCCGAAAATTCCCCTCGTTTCGAAAGATATTCATCGACGGGAATATATCGGTATCGGCCCCCCCTGGGATCTCCCTCCTTCCCGCCGCCAACTATCTTTACGTATTCCTCTCCATCAATGATGGCCACTTCTTGATCGGCTAGGGCCTTCTCCTTCATTTTTCTATTGGCTCGATTTTCGCTTTTCAACCAAGGAAGGATGGAACAAGCGGTGAGGAAGAACACGAGGAAAGGGATAAATTTGGCTCCCCGTGAGTTTTTGAGCAGTTTCAGTTTCATAACTAGTTGATAATATATCAAAAAATTTACAGAATATCAAGGAAAATCCTCCTCAGCCAGTATTTCCCTCACCTCCCTAAGGTCTTCCGGGGTATCCACGCCTACGGGATGGTAATCTATGGGAACTACCTTCATTCGCCATCCATTTTCCAAAAGCCGAAGCTGTTCCAATCCCTCGGCGGCTTCCAATGGAGTCGGCCTCATCTGGCTTATGGATAAGAGGAGGGACCGCCTATATACATAGAGGCCGATATGCCTGTAAAGGGGACCCGAGGGCAGAGAGTCATCTCCATATTCCTGCCCCCAGGAGATGAACCGGCCATCTACCCTAGGTCTATCGCGGAAGAATGGAATGGGAGATCGGGAGAAATAGAGGGCGAATCCTTCCCGATCCGTCACCACTTTGACCACGTTGGGATTGAACCAATCACTGACTCGGGTAATGGGGCTTTTGAGGGTGGATATATGGATGGACTCATCCGATATCATGGGCCTGATGCCTTCATCGATGATCTCACCGCGGATTAACGGCTCGTCCCCCTGGATATTAGCGATGATTTCAGCCTCTATCCCTCCGGCTACTTCGGCTACCCGCTCCGTTCCCGTCCGGTGGTCCGGTGAAGTCATCACCACTTTCCCGCCGAACTTCCTCACGACGTCGGCAATCCGGTCGTCTTCCGTCGCCACAATAATCTCGCCCACCAACGTTGACTCCTTCGCCCTTTCGTAAACGTGTTGAACCATAGGCTTACCACAAATATCAACAAGGGGCTTGCCGGGGAATCGGCTGGAATGGTAACGGGCGGGAATGACAGCGGCTATGGTCATGAAAAGGCCCTTTCTCCGGTGTGTTCAAAAGGTTAAAACAATCCATGGCCATTGTCAATGCGGGTTTCGCACCAAAATCCACCGCCTAATTTAGGTATCAAAACTGAAATCAGCAGGTTATGGAG
>CBDUXJ010000319.1:0-2257 GCA_965371165.1 uncultured Syntrophobacterales bacterium
GTAAATGCTCAGATTTATGAAGGGCTTGTTAGAAAAGATCACGAAGCTCGGTCCCATCCAGATCACCTTCCTGGTAATCGTTATTTCCACTATTTTGCATTCCATTGCCCCTTCCTTTCTCAATGTGATGGAACTCAAGGCGTATGACCTGAGGTTCCAGTACCGCGGTGCCGAAAAGCCGGGTAGGGAAATCGTCATCGTGAAAATCGATGAGGAGAGCGTTCGGGAATTGGGTAGGTGGCCATGGTCGAGAGGACACTGGGCAAAACTAATTGAGCGATTGACGGAGTGGAAAGCTAAGGTGATCGGCATTGATGCCGTCTTTGCCGAGAAGGAGTCCACGGCTGCTGACGCCCAGTTAGCCCAAGCCATAGATGAGTCGGGATCTGTGTTGTTGGGATATTTCTTTGTCACCTCAGAGGAGGAGATCAAAGAGTTTGAAGAGGCCTCCTATATGGAGGATGCCAATCGAGTCGCCCCTCAATCACTTCCCTTTAAATTAGGATCCCAGAAAGTCAAGGAGATTCCCCTTACAGAAGTTCTTTACATGAGGTCCAATATCGCGGTGATCTCGGAGAAGGCGAAAGGACTGGGTTTCTTCAACGTGGATCTGGCTGTTAAGGGGAATATTGACGGGACGGTCCGGTGGGTTCCCCTGGTCATGAGGTTTCAGAATGAGATCTATCCCTCTTTGGCCCTTCAGGTCTTGAGAGAATATCTTGGAGGGCCGCAGCCCCCCTTTCTGAAAGTGGCAGATTACGGTGTTGAGGGGATTCAACTGGGGGAGACGTTCATCCCGACGGGCAAACGGGGTGGATTTCTCGCAAATTATCGCGGCGGACGCTTTACCTTTCCGTCCTATTCTTTCGCCAAAGTTATCTCCGGAAAAGTGCCAAAAGAGGATTTTAAGGGTAAGATTGTTCTCGTAGGGGCCACGGCCACTGGGATCTACGACGCCCGGGTGACTCCCTTTGACACTGGTTTACCGGGCGTGGAGATTCACGCCACGGTGATCGATAACATTCTCCACCGAGATTTTATCCTCCAACCTGATTGGATCTGGGCTATCAACATTCCGGCCATTATCTTGATGTCCCTCATTCCCGGACTGCTCATTCCCAGGTTGAGCCCTCTAAGGGGGGCACCTATTTCCATGGGGCTTTTATTCATCTACATGGCCGCAAACTGGTATTTCTTGGTCAACCAGAGGATTTGGATTAACCTCGTCTATCCCATCCTGGCCTTTTCCGGGGTCTTTGTGGCCGTTACGGTTTACCAGTACGTTACCGAGGAGAGGGAGAAGAGGAAGATCAGAAGCGCCTTTCAATTCTTCGTCTCTCCCGGGGTCGTCAACGAAATATTGAAGGATCCGGGAAAATTGCAACTGGGTGGGGAGAGAAAGGTATTGACGGTGCTCTTCTCGGACATCAGGGATTTCACTTACCTCTCGGAGAATCTTTCCCCGGAAACCTTAACGAAACTGTTAAACCTCTACCTCACTCCCATGACCGATATCGTCTTTAAACATCAGGGGACGCTGGATAAATACATGGGGGATGCCATCATGGCCATCTTCGGTGCGCCCCTCGAACAGAACGACCATGCTGAAAAGGCCTGCCATACGGCCTTGGACATGGTTGAAGCCTTAAAGGAGTTTCAGAGAAGGTGGGAGATCGATGGAATCCCCGAGATCTCCATGGGGGTTGGGATCAATTCCGGTCCTATGTCGGTGGGAAACATGGGTTCCGATATGCTCTTCGATTATACCGTTGTGGGGGATAACGTCAATTTAGGGTCAAGGCTTGAAAAGCTCAACCGGGAGTACGGGACCAACATCATCATCAGCGAATTCACCCATCGACATATAAAGGATACATTTATCTGGAGGGAGCTGGATATCGTCAGGGTGAGGGGGAGGAAGGAGCCGGTCAGGATCTTTGAGCTTCTGGGAAGGGAAGAGCCATTTCACCAGTGGTCTGCCTTTAAAATGTTATTTGAGAGGGGGTTAATGGCATATCGGTCTCAACGTTGGGATGAGGGGATTAGGGGATTTGAGAAGGCCTTGAAGATCAGGCCCGATGATGGCCCGACAAAACTCTACCTTCGCAGGTGTAAACTCTTGCGGGAGAAAAGCCCATCCCCGAAATGGGATGGGATTTACCAGATGCGGGATTAGTTCAGGGCATAGGGTTTTGAAAAAAGGGAATGGTTGATCATTTCGTAAAAAGTCGGAATCAGACGGCAAAGGAAAAAGATC
>CBDUXJ010000320.1:0-2223 GCA_965371165.1 uncultured Syntrophobacterales bacterium
GTTTATCTTCGCGTCCTTCAATCCTTTTCTCGTTTCCCCTCGTTCCCCTCCTTGCTATTAGTGGCCAACTTCTCGATCCTCACCGCGCAGACCTTGAATTCAGGAATTTTGGCGATGGGATCGAGGGCAGTATTGGTCAGACGGTTGGCCGCACTTTCCACAAAGTGGAAGGGAATGAAAACAACCCCGCGATCGATCCCATCCGTCAGGGTGGCCTTGATATCGATCGCTCCCCGTCTGGAGATCACTCGGACCATCTCACCTTTATCAACCCCCAGCCCCTCGGCATCCCCCGGATTGATCTCCATATAGGCTGTTTCGCTCTCCTTATGCAGACTGGGAGAGATTCGGGTCATGGTCCCCGTATGGAAATGAAACCCCATGCGGCCCGTGGTCAAGACAAAGGGGAACTGATCATCGGGAATCTCTGCCGGTTCCCGGTAGGCAATGGGGTAAAAAGTCCCCCTGCCCTTCACAAACTGATCCTTGTGGAGATACGGTGTCCCAGGGTCTTCAAGGGACCGGCAGGGCCACTGAAGACCCTCTTTCTCGATCCTTTCAAAGCGGATACCCCCATAGATAGGGGTCACGCCAGCCAGTTCGTCAAAAATCTCCTTGGGAGAAGGGAATTCAAATCCCTTACTCCCCAATCTCCGGGCCAGATCACAGAGAATTTCCCAGTCGGGTTTGCTGTCACCCATGGGTTCAATAGCCTTCCTGACCCGCTGGACCCTTCGGTCCGTGGCCGTGAAGGTTCCGTCCTTTTCCGCAAAACTCACTCCAGGAAGCACCACATCGGCGAGCCTCGCCGTCTCCGTCATGAAAATATCTTGAACCACCAGGAAATCCAGGGATTCGAGGGATTCCTCTACATGTTGAATATCGGGATCGCTCAGCATAGGGTTCTCCCCCAGGATGAACATGGCCTTAACCTCTCCCGCTGCAGCCGCCTTCGACATCTCCATTACGGTCAATCCAATTTTGGTTGAGAGCTTGGCATTCCACGCCTTTTCGAACTTTTGGGCGATCTGCTCATCGGAAACGACCTGATAGCCCGGATAGACGTTGGGGAGAGCCCCCATGTCACACGCCCCCTGAACATTGTTCTGGCCCCGAAGAGGGTTCACCCCCGCACTCTCCCAGCCGACGTGCCCACAGAGCATGGCCAGGTTGGCAAGGGATTTGACGTTCTCCACCCCGGTGATATGCTGGGTGATGCCCATGGCATAGAGAATGCTCGCCTTTTCCGCCTTTGCATAGGTTTCGGCGATCCCTCTCAGATCATCGGGAGAAATTCCCGAAATCTCGGCTACCCGTTCCGGGGGGTAAGCCTCGATCTCCTTCCTGAGTTCTTCGAATCCCTCGGTTCGCTGGGCGATGAACTCCTTATCCTCCCAACCCTCTTCAATAATGATGTGCATGAGGCCGTTGATCCAGGCAACATCCGATCCCGGCCTGTTGCGGACATGAATATCGGCAACCTGAGCCATCTGGATGCGCCGGGGGTCGATCACGATCAGTTTGGCCCCCTTCTCCCGGGCTCGAAAAACACGGCTCGCCACCAGAGGATGAGCCTCCGAGGTATTGGAGCCAGTGATCATAATACAGTCCGCATCCTCGATCCCAGGGGTCGAGTTGGTCATGGCCCCACTTCCGAATGCGGCGGCTAGACCAACCACCGTTGAGGAGTGTCAGAGACGGGCACAGTGGTCGATGTTGTTGGTTCCCACTATTGCCCGGGCCAGTTTCTGAAGGAGGTAATTCTCCTCATTGGTACACTTGGCCGAGCTCAGAAAAGCGATGCTGTCAGGCCCGAATTTATCGCGAATCCCCATGAGCCGGGAGGCCACCATTCCCAGGGCATCCTCCCAACCCATCTCCTGGAAATCGCCGTCTTTCCTGACAAGGGGATATCGGAGCCTCCTATCGCTCTCCACAAATTCGTGAACGTTCCAACCCTTAATACAGAGGGTTCCTTCATTGATGGGATGGGTTTTCAGGGGCAGGGTTCCCACCAATCCCTCATCCATCACTTCCAATAAAAGCCCGCATCCACAGCCGCAATAGGTACACGTTGTCTGCACGGTTCTGTATTCCACGATGAACCTCACTTCTCTCCGCAGGTCTGGCAAACCTCAAATGTACCCTCCCCCAGGACTTCCAGGGGAGGAAGATCCTCGGTGCTTTCTCCCGGCAGATAGCCAAAAAGATTCTTCACCGTTT
>CBDUXJ010000321.1:0-2219 GCA_965371165.1 uncultured Syntrophobacterales bacterium
AGGCTTAAACCCACGAAAAAAGCGACGAGATTCTCGCCGTAGTCCTCGGTATCGAAATTGGAATTGAGGTTCGTGTAACGATATTTTACCCCCAATTTTATCCATCTCTGCATTTGATAGTCAATGCCCGCCGATCCCCTCCAGACGGTATCCTTCCTTTTCTTCCCAGCATTGAGGTCATCGTGAACATAGCGGTCGAATATATAATCCCCCCCGATGCTCGACGTAAATTTCCTGTAAGTATGGTGCAATCCGGCCGAGACCTGACTGGAGACATACGATGTACTAAATCGAAGATTGTCATCGGCTTTCGAGGTATCGAAAATGTCATGAACCCCTGTTATGGAAAGGACGATATGGTTCGTTAATTCGTGAGAGATGTCGGCCGATACGTATATCACGTCATCCTCACGATCAACGCGGTAATAACGTCTATTTAGGTACCCTCCCCTTACGGTCCCTCTGGTCTTCGCGGTAATGTCCCACGTTATTCCGGTATTGACTCGGTTTGCATAACTATTCTTAAAGTTGGCCCTTTCCTTTTGGTAATCGGTGATTGAATAGACATACTCCATGAGCATGGAGGTTCTTCTCAGAATACGAAAACGGAAAAAACCCCCGACGGTGTTCGTATCGAAATTATCGATTTCATCCCTACTACGTTCGTTATCCTTGAGCTCATGACTATACCGTAGGCCAAGTCCAAATCGATCGAAGAAGGTAGAGGAGGCTTCAATCCGAGCTAGATTGGAAAGGTACTGGGATGTCTCATCTCCTTCGAAATCGGGCAAATCGGCCCCATACGTAATTTTGTCACCGAGCTTTAACCCAAACCCCCTGGGCAGGTTCAAATCGAGGCCAGCGTCAAGGGATTGGACGACATAGTCGGCCCCGCTGTAACTGCTAAACTGGGAGATATCGGCATCATAGTCCAGATGAAAATTATGGCGACCGATGGGTTTTACCCTCACCTTAATACCCGGCAGGATGGAGTAGTAGAAGTCCGATTTCTTGTTGCTCTTCGTGAGAAAGACATTATCCGTGAAGGTACCGGAGGCGCTAACATATGGTGTAATTCTCAATGGACCGAGCCGAAGGTTGCCACCGTACATCTCCCTCGGAAAACCGAGAAACGCCACCGCTATCAAGCCGATAGAAACAGATCTCAAACCCCAATTCTCCCCCATTTTGCCCCGTTATTCTTTCTCCAGATCAACCTCTATGTCAGATTATTGGGAACCACTAGGTACTTCTTCTGCTGTGCCCCCCCCTTGGTAACCCGATAGCGCTGCTATCGCCTCCGCAACGGTACCCGCTCCCACGACCTCTATGTCCGTCTTGAGCCACAGGCATAAATCATTTATCGAGGCAACCATAAGGGTCGGTTCCGTTGAGATCAGTCCCTTCGCATAAGCCTCTTGAACCGAACAGCGGACCTCTTCTATCTCCCTTTGGGTGATGGGGACAAGGGGCTCCTCAAGTCTCCAACCTCTTTTCGGAGAAATGTGCAGCGCTGTCAATGCCAAGAAGGATTGATCGTAATTCAAAGCCTCTCCTATTCCCAAAACCTTACTCAGGTAAACGGCGAAATCACCCTGGGAGATTTCACAATCCTCACATTCGGCCACCATGGGCCCCTCGCACTGAGGGGACTCAACCATTTGAGCCCTTTCCTTTTCGCAATACTGCCTCAATCTCTCCGCCAGTTCTGGATAATGCGCCGCCACCAGCCCGATGGAGATGGCCTTCTGCGCCTTGGAAAGTATCTCCTCCAACTCATCAGCCCCGATGGGAAGCGAAGGATCCCCCTGGCTCCATCCAGCCTTGGGGGAAATGCCGACTCCATATAAAGCCGTAACCGCCTGACTATAGCTCAAATCCGATCCGAGGCGCAACCAGCGGTATAGGAAAAGGGCCAAATCTCGATGGGACATGGGAACCCCTTCACATTCGGCCAATGTTGTCGCCTTCAATAGCCGCACTACCCGCTTTTCCTTTCCCTCGGCCTCCGCCCTTACTTCCTCCCCTACCGGAAGCTTTTGTACCAAGGGCTTCCGCTCCCTCTGGACGGTTTCCTTTTTCAGGGCCAAGAGCTCCCGATTATAACGCTCCAATTCCCGACTTTTCTGCTCCCATCGGCGTTTCCAATCCTCAATCCCTCTTTCCTTAGTCAGAAGCTCCTGTTCCAGTTTCCGAATCCTCGCCTCAAGCTCTTTGAA
>CBDUXJ010000322.1:0-2199 GCA_965371165.1 uncultured Syntrophobacterales bacterium
CTATATCCCATAATCTCTTGATATGGCTGCCTTCAATTTAACAGGGCAGGGGATGCAGCGCAACGCAGCAGATGGACTTTTTACGAAGCCGTCAGATAACGATTCTATAGGGTTCTGAAGCCCCCTTACTGGTAATCACCTTTGTAATATGGTTAATCCTCTTTTTGTGTCCGTTGCTATTTGGAAAGTCATGAGTTACCATGTCCTCAATATCCCCCCTTTCGAACTGAGAACTTAAGAACGAGGATATCGACTTGGAAGATGAGATTTTCATGGAGAAGGCCTTGATACTTGCTCGAAGGGGATTGGGTAAAACCAGCCCGAACCCCATGGTGGGGGCCCTACTGGTAAAGGGAAGAAAGATCTTAGGCAAGGGCTATCATCGGAAGTATGGGGGAGCCCACGCTGAGGTCATTGCACTGAGGAATGCAAAGGGGGATGTGAGGGGCGCTTCGATGTATGTAAGCCTTGAGCCCTGCTGCCACCATGGGTGGACACCACCATGTGTGGATGCCCTTATAGGGGCAGGAATAAGCCGGGCTGTGATCGGGACGCCTGATCCGAACCCCAGGGTTAACGGAAAAGGTATTCAAAGCCTTCTCAATAATGGGATTCAAGTCAAGGTAGGTGTTTTGGAAGAACGGTGTCGAGAGCTCAACGAAGCTTATTTCAAATATATTCAAACGGGAATTCCCCTCGTCACCCTGAAATTTGCTCAATCCCTGGATGGGAGGATTGCAACCAAGACGGGCCACTCCCAATGGATCAGCTCCCCGGAGTCCTTAAGGTTAGGGCATACATTGCGATCTATTCACGACGGGGTGCTCGTCGGCATCGGCACCATCTTCGTGGATGATCCCAGTCTCACCGTCCGTTTGGCAAAAGGGAAAAATCCTCGGCGTATCATCATAGACGGCAAATTGCGCATACCCTTAAGGGCTAAGGTCCTCAATGATGAAGAGGTGGATAAAACGATCATCGTGGCGACGGAGGGGACGAATCGCAAGAAAGCCCAAAACCTGAAAAATTTAGGGGCCGAAATCTTATGGGCGAAGAAAAATCAACGGGGAGAGGTAGATATGAAGGACCTTCTCGGGAAATTGGGCCGGATGGGAATAACCTCGGTATTGGTTGAAGGGGGAAGCAAGATCATCACCTCCTTTCTCAGGGAAAGGCTGCCGGATAAAATCGTGATAGTGATGGCTCCAAAGCTTATCGGTGAGGGAACCCAGGCCGTCGGAAACCTTGAAATCCGGGACTTAGATGAGGCCTTGCAGATCTCAAGGATGAAAACGAGGAGATTGGGTGGTGATATCGTCATCGAAGGCTATCTTCGAGAATCGAGTGGATGACTTTGTTAGGAGAGTGATATAATCAGACAGGTTCACGAGAACTCGCTCATTATAAATCGACTCATGGGCTCCATGGAGAAAAAGGACTTCAAACGAAGGGGACATGTAATCGACATCGATCTCATCGACTACCGGAGGGCGTGGGATTTCCAGAGGGAACTCGTTACCGCCAAGGTTAAATCGGACCTCCCGGATATCCTGATTCTCCTGGAGCATAACCCCGTAATCACCCTTGGCCGCAGGGGAAATCGCCAACACATCCTGGCCTCACCCGAAGTCCTCACTGCCGAGGGAATTCAAGTCTGTCACGTCGAACGGGGCGGCGAAGTAACCTACCACGGCCCCGGTCAGATCGTTGGCTATCCCATTTTGAACTTGAGGAATTGGCGCCGGGATATCTCCTGGTACATCTCTAGCCTAGAGGAAGTTCTGATCAGGACCTTAGGGGATTTCGGGATCGAGGGGACGAGGAATAGACTAAACCGTGGTGTCTGGGTGGGCGATTCCAAGATCGCCTCTATTGGGGTGGCCATTACGAGGTGGATAACCTATCATGGCTTCTCCCTAAACGTGTCGCCCAACATGAACCACTATTCCCTCATCACGCCATGCGGGCTTGAGGGGATCGAGATTACCTCCCTGAGGAAGCTCCTTGGAAAAGAACCCGATCATCGTCGGGTGAGGGGTAGTATCTCTCGCCATTTCCAACAGGTCTTCGAAATGGAATTGGAGGGAATGGATATGGAAGACCTAACATTGACGGCTTCGTAAAAAGTCCATCTGCCATTCGACAGGCTCATGGCCCTGAGTAAAGCCGAAGGGCTGCGTTGCGCTGCATCCTTAGTCA
>CBDUXJ010000323.1:0-2196 GCA_965371165.1 uncultured Syntrophobacterales bacterium
CAACATCAGAGGCAATATTGGCCACCTCGTCCTTGAGGGCGCCTAGGGTGTCCGTGGCCTCCTGAAGCTTGGCCTTGTTCACGTTGGCATTGTACATGGGGATGGCGATAGCCGCCAAAATTCCGATGATCGCAACGACGATCATCAACTCAATCAGTGTAAAACCTTTTTTGTTCCTCAACATTGTCTGACCTCCTTAAAAGATGTGATCTATTTTTCCCCTGCCCCCAGAGAAATTTCCACCTCCTCTCCTTTGGATTTCTATGTATGTGCTGGATCTTCTTTTAGCATAATCCATGCCAAATCCACGTCTCTCTTTCCCTCCCTATTGGAATCGGTAATTCATTGGAAATAAAGGGATTTTTTACAATGTCATTTTTCCTTATAGTATTTTTTGGAGCCATTGTCAAGTTTTTCGGCCACCCCATGGACATTTTTTGTCCCTCAGTAACAATGTTTGACCATTATTTGGGGAGATAGCTCGACTTTACCCTTCTACCGTCGGATCGCCATTGCCATTGGGTGATCACTCGATTGCCCAGATCGACTTGGGGTGTGCATCGGATCCATCCTCCCCTGAGACTTCGCCCCAAGGGGGCTTGAGCCCTGGCAGCGATGCGACCATTATTCCTAATTCGATATCGCCATTTCCCGTTGTCCGGGGCTTGAACCCCAATGGTAGCGAGGATTTCATTGTGGTTGTCGCAACGGGGAGGACGGAAACCCCTCTCGGAAACGTAGGTACCAATCTCATCCTTCATGGCACCGATGGTATCCACCGCCTCACCTACCTTCGATCTTCTGACGTTATCCCTGTACATGGGGATGGCGATGGCGGATAAGACCCCAATTATGGTAACAACTATTAGGAGCTCGATGAAGGTAAAACCCAATTCCCTCTTCATTAGTAGTCCTCTTGAATCTGGGTTAAACATTTTTTCACCAGGCGACTTTTGCATTATTTATGCCATCGTTGTTGGCTTTTTCAGGAATTTTTTATTGACGGGAATCTTCTTTTCCCTTACATTATATATATGCGGTCGCGAAAAAAGAGACGACATATCAAAGGGCTCCTCATTATCCTGGCGATCTTTTTCATCATGCTGGGCATCGTTGCCTCGGGAATCTATCTCTATTTCACCCATGATCTCCCTCACGTCGATTCCCTCAGGGACTACGACCCCTCCATAATCAGTTCCGTTTATGCCGATACGGGGGAGCTTATCGGGGAATTTTTTGTGGAAAAACGAATCGTCGTTCCCGTTGAGAAGATTTCGCGATTCGTCCTCCAGGCCTTTGTTTCCGCGGAGGATTCCCGTTTTTTTCAGCATGAGGGCCTCGATTACTCCGCTATCCTGAGGGCCTTCTGGAAGAATGTCAAGGCCGGGGAAATCGTCCAAGGGGGGAGTACCATTACCCAGCAGGTTGCCAGATCGCTCCTCCTCTCCTCCGAAAGAAAGTGGTCGAGAAAGATTCGAGAGGCCATTTTGGCCTATCGCATGGAAAAGTCCCTTGCTAAAAAGGAGATCCTTTATCTTTATCTAAACCAGATCTATCTTGGACATGGGGCCTATGGAATCGAGGCGGCCTCCCAGAACTACTTCGGAAAACATGTTGAGGATTTAAATCTTGCAGAGGCCGCAATGCTCGGCGGCCTCCCGCAAGCACCCACGAGAAACTCCCCCTACAATCATCCCCGAAGGGCCAAAATGCGTCAGGCCTACGTCCTAGAGCAGATGGTCGAAAATGGCTATATTAGTCGTACGGAGGCCATGGAAGCCCTGGAAACGGTTTTGGAGATTCACCCTAGGAGGAGCAAATTCCTGGAAGTGGCCCCTTACTTTACCGAACACATTCGCCGGTATGTCGAGAAAAAGTACGGGAGGGAAGCTCTATACAAGGAGGGCCTTCAGATCTTCATCGCCCTTGATGTGGCAATGCAGAAGGCGGCCCAGAAAGCCATTCGTAGGGGACTCAAGGAACTGGATAAACGTCAGGGCTATCGAGGGCCGCTTAGGCATATCGACCCAGGAGAGATCGAATCCTTCTGCAAGGAGGTCCAAGAAGCACTGGGTCAATCTCCCCTCACCGAAGGGGAAGAAGTCCTGGGAGTCGTTGTGGAGATCAGACGACGAGAGAAGGCTGTCCTGGTCAAGGTAGGCGATAGGATGGGCCGAATTGAACTAGAGGAGATGA
>CBDUXJ010000324.1:0-2179 GCA_965371165.1 uncultured Syntrophobacterales bacterium
CCAGCTCTATTTTGGTTATCCTGTGGGGAACAGGGGCCCGAGATCATGCGGTGGTTAATCTGTAGAGCTGGTTTTTTTTCGGAAGACAAAGGACAATTGTACGCACTATGAGACCCTCATCCGGGTGACCTTCTAGGGAAATGGAGGGGTGATGGCGAAAAAGATCAGCGTCGTTGAACGGCGTTTATTTACCCGGCTCCATGTTCCCTTGAGGGTTTTCTTTAAGATTGTGGACCTTTGGAGCAAGGAACAGAGTTCCATGGTCATAGAAGGAAAAACATGGAACGTCTCTTATGATGGTTTATGCGTCGAGACAGATGCCGCGGTGCAGGGAGGTGTTATGACCTTCTCAGAATCGAGCGGTGAAAAGAGGGTTAAGGTATTGCCCTTTCTGGTGATGAAGGAACAGCGTTTGGAGATGGAAATCGATCTACCATCGCCCCCGGGGAAGATAATCGCCTTGGGTAGGGTGATGTGGAGCGAGTTAAAGGCGACCAATAAGATGTACCATTTAAAGATCGGGGTTTTTCTCGAGGAGACGGCTCCCAAGGAGAGGGAGAGGTGGAACCGTTTCATCCGGCGCGTCAAATAGGTTGAGTACATGAATAATGCCTTGGATAAGGAGAGGTTTTTATGAAGACCCATAAGGGAAAAGAGAGGCGGAAGTATCCCAGAGTGAAGCTGCGGATAGAGGTGAGCTACCAAAAGATGGATTCCTATCTCCATCGGTTTACGGACAATGTCAGCGAGGGAGGATGTTTTGTCGAAACGGATGAGGTGTTACCCCCCAGGACGGAAGTTCCCCTGGAATTCTCCTTTCCGAATCACGCGAAACCCCTGGTGATCACAGGAGAGGTGGTTTGGGTCGTGGAGGGAACGCATTCGGGAATGGGGATTCAATACAAAAAGATTTCCCCTAATGCCAAGAAGGTGCTCAAGGAAATCGTTCAATCCCGAATGGAAGGGGAGAAAAATCCTTGACTAATAGATCCATTTCTTGTTAAAGTTGGGGTTCAATTTATGGGGAGGAGTTCATGAGTAAGATCAGCTTTCCTTATAGGGTATATGACCGGAAACCCCATCCCAACATCGTCCTGCAGGTTCTTGAGGATGAGGATTTATTGAATATAAGGAAATGAGGCCATCATTTGTCATATGTCTGGTCATCATCTTTCTGGGTTGTGCCTTTGAAAGCCCATACGAAGGCGTCTCCTTTGTCAGATATACGAAAGAGAGATTTCCCGAAACAGTGACAGCGGAGGTTTTTACCAAAGACCTGGGAAAGCCTTATACCGTTATTGGGGAACTGAAGGTGACCTTCTCCCCCGAGTTAAATAATGAGGAGATGATGAATCGGATGAAGGAGGTGGCCCGAGGAATTGGAGCAGATGCCATCATCGGCCTTGAGAGGGAAGTAGTTGAAATCGCGATCCCGCGGGTTTTTCCCGAACCCATCAGGAGGAAAACTAGACATCAACCCTTGGACATTTCCAGTCCCGAAGCAGAGGAGGAGAAGGTTCTCCTAAGGGGTCTTGCTATCCGATATCGGTGAATTCCAGATCACTGAAGGAGGGTGATGATGGAGGAAAGGACCGATGTTTCAAGCATAGAGAGAAGGAGGTTTCAGCGGATCAAAGTGGATCTGCCATTGGATTATGCCCGGGTGGAGAAGATGCGGCTTAAGGCTGGCTTAGCGGGCGATGCCAGTGAAGGGGGGTTGATGATATATCTGCAAGAGCGAATGAAAATCGGGACTCAGCTCTATGTTGCCCTTCTTTTCTCCCTGGGGTTTGAGCTTACCGGAGTTAAAGCATTATCCCAAGTGATATGGAAAGCTGCGGGATTGGAAGAGGGCTGGGGTCGATACAAGTATGGGTTGAAGTTTTTACAGATTGCCGATGAAGACCTGCGTAAATTGAAGCAGCTCCGAGCAAATCTGATGATCCAATTCTAGATCCACCCCTAGGGAATTATATTTCACCTTTTTCCTTTGCTACCTTCTGGGATTATTTCAATACCCAAACACGTAATTTCCGGCCCTTTTTGTTTATCTCCGAATACCCCTATCGTTAGCTCCATTTCCATGAAAGATATTTCCCATGTTCCATTGTGCTCCCTTCCCTAGTTGACGGCTTCGTAAAAAGTCCATCTGCCGTTCGACATGCTCACGGCCCTGAGC
>CBDUXJ010000325.1:0-2163 GCA_965371165.1 uncultured Syntrophobacterales bacterium
TTCGACTCCAACCGAATTATTCGATCCTCCAATAAGGGTAGGAAATCTGGCTACCTTCACGATAGATAACGGACCGGAGCACTTTCTCCACCCTTTCAACCCGCCCGATGGAGACTACGCTGAAGGCGTTGCTCGTCACGCCAATAATAGGACTAATTCCGTTGTATACGTCATCGTTGTTAATCACGTCCCTGAGCGCTTCTTGCCAATTTTGCCCCCCGAAGGGCGTTTCCCCTCGATACTCGGTAATCCCCGTCGCCATTGGCTCGTCGATTCCCTCATCGAGGAACATCAACACTTCCTTGCTGGCAGTGTTGATGTTTATTATCCCATCTTTTGAGTAGATGGTCAGGTATTTGGAGATCTTATCATAAGCCTCATCCGTAATGCCCTTGATCATATGGAGCTCTGAGAGGGTGTCCAAGGGGCCGTTCTCACACACATAGGGGGGATCAAGGCTCCCATAATAGGAGTCCTCTGCCCCCTCTGGTAAGGGATCATCGTCAGGATCGATCCAGTCGATAACGGCATCGAGGATCCCGACGTCCACGTCCGCGGCCTCAAACATCCTGATCAGGATGTCATGGATCTTCTCGTCTACCTTGCCATCCTCCTTCACGACCTCGTTGAGGTTGATCTTCGCGTGTTCATCCTCGATCACCACCTTGACGAACCCATCGCCGACGGGAATGTGCGGATAGTCCTTGGCCCAGTCCTCTTCGAGGTTATCGGTATCGGTATTCTCCACATCGTACTTGAGGTAGGAGATGGCGATATTGACCCCGGATTTGGCTAAATAGAGGGCCTGGAGGTCGTTTCTGAAATTTCCCGCAATCCTCAGATCCACTTGGGTCAAATAATTCGTCTCGACAATGAGGGTGACCAAGATGGCCGTGATCAAAAGGGTCAAAATGAGGGCAACTCCCTTTTCATTTTTTCGCAAAAGGTCGATCACGTTACCTCCCTGCCATGGGAACGGGGATGATGAGGACAAATTCGATTCGTTCCAGTCTCACATCCCTCATAAGGAGAATGACCTCAATGGCAATGGGCAGTCCATTCCTCGCCTTGGAATCCCAGTCCTCGACCCATTCTTCTCCATCATGATACCTGAAGTTGAGACCATCAATCGCTTCTGCAAGTTCCAGGGCTATCCCCCCTTCCTCGAGGGTTCCATCGACATTCCAATCCTCCCTCCTGAAGAGGAAGGATTTTTCCATCTCCTGGTCCGTCTCCAGGTAGTATCCGATCTCGCGGAGATCGGATTCCCTGCTATCCTTCACCCATCGAATATGGGAGAAGAGGGAGGTGAAATGGAGGGAATCGAAGGGGAGGTCATACTCCTCTCTGTCCTCGCCGAGAAGGCCGGTATTGGGGTTCTCATCTGATCGATAGAGGCTTTCGATCTCCCCCGACATTCGGTTCAACACGAGTCTAGCCTGACCATAGGCATCTCCCCGGTTTTCCATTGCGGTAAAGACCTTCATACTGGAATTGAAGGTGCCATAGATGATGGTCAGGATCAGCACGAGGATGCCAACCGAGACCACAACCTCCAAGAGGGTAAATCCAGCCATGGTCGATAAAAGGGGACTGCTCGCTGGGGAATCGTTCAGTCCCTTCTGCGGTAAGGGTGTATAATGCATACCTATTCCACTTTGGTGTTGGTAATATAGGCGATCACGTCGACCCTTCTCTCCTTGATTCCCTCATTCCACATGATTGACAGAGCGACCCTCCTCGCTTCCTCAAAGGGGGTGGTGGAGACACTCTTTTGCCAGGAAAATCCGGGAAACGTGTCCTCGAAATCCCCCTCATCCTCTCCCAATTCGGGAAATTCCCCCAATTTAACCGCCAATTCAATTTCGCCCATCTTTTGGCGGGCAAGGATGGTGGCAATAGTCATATCCCTTGAGAGGTGGTAGAGGCGTATACTTTGGTTTTGAGCTCGGAGGCAGGTGATCAAAACGATGGCAATGATCAACAAGGAGATGAGTACCTCCAGGAGGGTGAATCCCCGGGGAATAGCCCCGTCATTTTTTCTCCGCAAACTCCACGTACCGGTCATAAATCCTGACCCTTCCCGTAAGGGGCATGACCAAGAGGGAATAGTGCCTCTCCCTTTTATCCCCTAAATGGATGATGGTCTCCTCGACCCAACCA
>CBDUXJ010000326.1:0-2162 GCA_965371165.1 uncultured Syntrophobacterales bacterium
GCTTCTACTGAGACTTTTCGACGAGCTCATGTCGATTCGCTCAGCCGAAGTCTGAATAATTTCGTAATCGAACTTATGAATCGAAGGACTAAGTCATTGAGGCCATGGGAGACTTATTCTTTTCCGTCAGTTCCCTAATCGCATCGACTTTGGCACTCTCAATATGGCCACGCATGATCCGTTCACAGAGGTCGGGATCCCCCGTCTCCAGGCCAAGGATGATCCTTCTGTGCCCTTGCAACGTCCTCTCGGCCCCACCGGGAGACCGCAAAGTGGCCGACCGATAACGGAGGACATATTCCCTGAGGTCCTTGATAAGTTCCTTCAGGCGTACCCTCTCTGAGACCTGTTGCATGATCCGGTCGTGGAACATCGTGTTAAAGCGGTGGAGTTCTTCTATCTTCGATTGGGCAAAACACCTCTCTGCCTTTTTCAACAATGACTTCAGCCCCGATAGAAATTCATCCGTGGCGTTCTCGCAGGCAATCCGAAGGATATAGCCCTCCAGGATGGCCCGTATTTCGAATATCTCCGCAACCTGGCTCTCCGTCTCTCTTGTGACCGCAAAGCCTCGGTTCTGAAAGTGTTCGATAAGCCCTTCCCTCTCCAACTTGTGCAGTGCCTCGCGGACTGGGGTCCTGCTCACCCCCAATTCTCTGCCAACCACCTCTTCCACTAAATGTCCTTCGGGGGGGATTTTCCCCATCAGGATGGCTGACCTCAAATATAAGTAAACCCTCTCCTGGAGAGGTCCTTTGCCCCGACTGAACATGAGCATGGGGTCGGAAACGTCGTCAGGAAATCTACTGAGAGGTACTGGCGAAAAGTTCCCTGTATTCAATTTCCGTGAATTTTTCCGCATTTTGCCTCATCAATGGCAAAAGGTCTGCAACATTGAACCGATCGCTCATTAAAAAGGAAACATAGTCGGATACGTCTACCTTTTTCCTTAAAAGAGTCGATAAAAACCCTGCCTTTTGGATCTGGCCAACGAACGTGGCTCCCACGATACGCCCATCTCTTACGATCAGCTTCATGTAGGTATCCTTCGTTCTCCTTGTGACCTGTTGGAATCCATCCCCATCGGGACGAGTTAGGCCCATGGAGATAACGGGAAGGCCGTAGATATCGAGGGAGTTCATGCGAAATGACCCGACATACTTGGCCTCTTGGCCAGCCATATTCAAACCGGCAATGCGACCCTGTTCAAAAGCACACGGCCAAATGGCATTGACCGCCGTCTTGTTTTGGGAAATGTCGTATGTCTCCGCGACATCGCCGGCTACATAGATATCCGGCACATTCGTCATCATGTTCTCATCGGCGACAATTGCCTCCTTTACCCCGATCCGGGTGGATGAAATGAGCTCCACATTGGGCTGGACACCTTTACCGATGATCAGCATTTGACAATCAATCCTCTCCCCGTTGTCGAGGACAATGCCCTCGACTGACCCCTCCCCCACTATCTCAACGGCATCCCTGCCGGTTCTAATCTCAATGCCATGCTCCTGCATCTTCCCCTTGACCATTGCCGATGATTCCTCATCCAACATCTGGGATAAGACGCGGTTTGATTTGACGATCATCTTAATCTTCAATCCTCGAGCAGCAAGGGCATAACCATCCCTTAGACCAATTAGTCCACCCCCCAGTATGCATACCACCTTGGTCTTCTCCGAACGCTTTATAATCTCCTGAGCGTGTTCCATCTTCCTCAGTCCATACACGCCCTCCTTATCGGCCCCCAGCGTATCCAATTTCTTCGGTGAGGAACCGGTCGCTATGAGGAGCTTATCAAACTTGTAGGCCCTCCCATCCTCCGTCTGAATTGATTTCGAATCGGGGGAAACCGTCTTCACCCTCGTTCCCAAATAGGGTGTGACAGTGTTCTCCTTGAAGAACTCCAGCGGTCTAAAATGCAACTCCTCCTTTGGAAGTGCCCCCGCAATATAATACGTAAGGAGGACCCGCGAATAGAGAGGGGTTTCTTCATCGGTAAACAGCTCAATTTGGGATGTGCGATCGAGAGATCGGATAGCCTCTATAGCACTTACTCCTGCCGCACTTCCTCCGATAATGATGTATCGCATATCTAGCTCCTTCTTTGACGGCTTCGTAAAAAGTCCATCTGCTGCGTTCCGCTTCATCCTTCGTCACTG
>CBDUXJ010000327.1:0-2118 GCA_965371165.1 uncultured Syntrophobacterales bacterium
ATTACACCGTAGTACATACTGTCAAACTCTTTTCTAAATTTTTTTGGCTCTCCCACATTCCTATTGTGGGATAGTTCATTTAAACCTACTCTTTCTTCTGACGGAATCTATTGATTACAAGATGTATCAGCTAATTCTGACTCAGTGTCGATCATCATAGACTTTTATCGCAATTCGATAGTCCTGGCCACGATGGTGACTTTCTTGGAAGAACGGTAAAGCACCACGCCCTTCACCTAGTCGCGTGCATCCTCCTTATAAAAGTCCGGAAACTTCCGTTCTGGGTAGGACTTCTAATGGTATTTCCAGCATCTTTGGATGTGCTCATCCGGGAGCTTTCCCGAGAAGAGGCTCACCACTATGGCAAGGATAAATGAAATGGGCAGGGCGATAAACTGGGCATCGATCACCGTCCAAGGAAAACCGGCCAAGGTTGACTTTCCGAAGAGGTATTTGGCTATACCCAGGACATGAGCCTCTTTGGCGTGGAAAAACCCCATCCAGATCATGCTGATGATGAACCCCCCCAAGACGCTGGTAATCGCACCAGCCTTGGTCATCCCCCTCCAGTAGAGCCCCAAGAGAAAGGAAGGGAGGAACGTGGCCCCGCAGAGGCCAAAGAAGATGGCAGTAGCCACGGCTATCATGCTTGGGGAAAAGATCAAGGAGAAGATGATACATAACAGGATGGTCAAGGCGATGCCCAATCGGGTGACGAAGACCGTCCTCTCCTCGTACTCGATCCTCCTGCCTCTGATTCCCTTCTCGAAAAAATCACGCCCCAGGGAGGTCCCACCCACGTGATATTGGGAGCTCAGGGTAGACATCGAAGCCGCCAGCATGGCTAAAAGAAACAGTCTGCCGAACCAACCCGGCATGATCTTGTCGATATACAGGGGAATCACCTTGTCGATATTTCCCCCCGCCATGACAAGCGAAATCTTCCCGAATGCCTTGTAGAAGATGACGTTGGTGAGACTGCCAACGGTGAAGGCAATCCCAGTCATGGCCAAGATGAAAATACCCCCAAACAGGACGGCCCGGTTTAATTCCCGATCCCGCTTCACCGTCATAAAGCGGACTACCAGTTGTGGTTGGGCCAAGACGCCAATACCCACACCGCCGATGATGGTGGAAGTGAGAATCCACCAAAAGCGGGAACCCAACCCCGGTATCTCCGTCCAACCCCTATGACCCAGTTTGGTCAATTTTTCGGGAACGAGATAGGCCATATCCGTAAGGGATTGATGGGCAGACATAACTCCTCCGGCCAATATGTATGTGTATATGAGGAGTATGATCATCGTGATCAACATGATGGTCCCCTGGAAGGTATCGGTATACATTACTCCTTTTAAGCCTCCCAAAATGACATACATTGCCAAGATAAGGGAGAAGGCCAGTAACCCCACTGCGTAGGGGACACGGAGATAGACCTCGATAAACCGGGATATACCGATCAATACCGCCGCCGCATAGATGGGCATGAACAGGAAGATGACGATACCCGAAAAACCCTGAACAAAGGTGGACTGATAACGCCTTCCCAGAAGCTCTGGAAAGGTATGGGCATCCAAGACATGCCCCAACCTCCGGGTCCGTTTCCCGAAAATGGCGAAAGCGACGAATATCCCGAAAAAGATGTTCATCCAGGTCAACCAGAGGATCCCCATTCCGAAAAGGGATGCAGCTCCCCCGAATCCAATAATAGCAGATGTACTGATGAAGGTTGCCCCGTAGGACATGGCCATTACATATGGGTGTACATCTCTTCCAGCGATCATGTAGTCAGCCGCCGTCACGGTCACCCGCCATCCCCTATATCCCAAATAGGCAATGATGAGGAGATAGACGATGACCAAGACGATAGTCCAAACCATTCTTTACCTCATTGCCTGAACACTTCTGGTAAAGCGACCCTTCAGAACTGTCCCTGGATTTCCCTCTCTTCATTGATCCATTTTATTATCTCCGCCTCATCCTCTTCCTCGGCCCCCCTATTCCACATAACGATTCCATATATAACACACAGGATCGTCGATAGGATGCAGAATATATAAGCCAACCAACAACCCCATCCCGATATACCCAACATCTCCTTTGCTCCTCCATCAACGG
>CBDUXJ010000328.1:0-2115 GCA_965371165.1 uncultured Syntrophobacterales bacterium
TCGAAGAGGGGGTGATGGAGGATCCCAAGGTGAATGCTGCCATTGGCCTCCATCTGTGGAACTACCTTCCCATAGGAAAAGTGGGGGTGCGGTCCGGACCCATCATGGCCAGTATGGATTCGATGAGGATCAAGATCAAGGGAAAGGGAGGCCATGGCGCCATTCCCCACGATACGGTGGATTCCATTGTGGTCAGTAGCCATGTGGTGACCGCCCTTCAGACCATTGCAAGCAGGGAGATTGCACCCATTGCACCATGTGTGGTGACCATCGGGACGATAAAGGGAGGCTACGGTTTCAACATCATAGCCGATTTCGTCGAGATGGAAGGCACGGTCAGGGCCCTTGATGTCGATTTGCAGAAGACCCTTCCGGGACGCATTGAAAGGATCATCAAAGGGGTGACCTCGGGGATGAGGGCGGACTATGACTTCGAATATACCTTCCATCACCCGGTGACCATCAACGATGAGACGATGGTCGGATTGGTCGAGGAAGTTTCAATCGCGGCAGTTGGCCAGGAAAATGTCGTGGTATTCGAACGGACTATGGGAGGGGAGGATATGGCCTTTTTTCTGCGGGAAGTCCCGGGCTGCTACTTCTTCCTGGGTTCTTCCAATAAGGAGAAGGGGTTGGATCAACCGCACCATAGTCCTCAATTCAATTTCGATGAAGACGCCATGCCCATCGGGGTGGAGATCTTCGCAAGGGCGGCCATGAAGTACCTGGAATCCCCTTAGGTCCAAAGAATCTCCTTGGACCTTTATCGACACTGGTGTTCGGCAAGGCGGACCCGGGAAAAATCCGAGGGAATTGGAGATGTCGTCGGAATCGTCCAGTCAACAAATATTGGATCTAGTAAAGCAAAGGGTTGTTCTTTTCGACGGGGCATTAGGGACCATGCTGATGGCCCGGGGACTTTCCAGCGGAGAAGCGCCTGAAAAGTGGAACTTGGAGAAACCAGAGGTGGTAAAGGAGATTCACCGGGCTTATTTCGCAGCGGGGTCAGATGTCGTACAAACCAACACCTTTGGCGGGAATCGTTTTAAACTCAGCGAAAAGCAGTTGGAGGGCGATCTTGTAAGGATTAATCAGAGGGCGGTCAGGTTGGCCAAGGAAGTCTGCCCTCCCGGAAAGTTCGTTGCCGGAGATGTGGGGCCATCGGGGAAACTCATGGAACCTTTTGGCCCCTATGACGTGGAGGAGATGGAGAAAAATTTTGCCGAGCAGGGACAGATCCTCGTCGATGCAGGTGTTGACCTCATCAGTATCGAGACTATGTTCAGCCTCGAGGAGGCCTTGGCAGCACTGAGGGGAATAAGAGGAATCACTGATTTACCCATTTTCGTCTCCATGACCTTTGATCGGAAGCCGAAAGGTTTTTTTACCCTCATGGGAGAGACTCCAGAGGCCTGTGTAAATGCCATTGGGGAGAGCGGCGCCGATGTGTTGGGGTCTAATTGCCAGTTTGGATCGAGGGAGATGCTGGATTTAATCAAGGAGATCAGAAGTTTGGCGAGAGTCCCCGTCATCGTCCAGCCCAATGCGGGGTCCCCCATTTTAAGGGGAGGGATGACCGTCTATGAACAATCTCCTGGGGAATTCGCCGAGGATATCCTAAGGATCGTTGAAGTAGGGGCTGATGTCGTCGGTGGTTGCTGTGGGACTACCCCCGGGTTTATTGAGGAAACCAGGCAACGCCTATTCGATCAAAGGTAACAGGCCGCCTGGATAGATACCTTTAAGGCTAAATTGGCATAGAAATTGCTCGAGATGTCTATCGTTGAATTATGCTTGCGAGTCTTTGATGCGAAAGAAGAAGACTACAAATCTCGAGCTTATCGATCTCTACTCAGCTCTATTGAATGAGATCTGGGGAAAAGCCTCGGAGCTCATTGGGGAGGGCTTACTGGCGTTTTTAATGCAATTGACCATAGGACGCATGTCGGACAAGTTACCCCTCTTGAGGGGGATTCAGGTATCCGAGGCCGGCATTTCCCTGGAAACCATGAGAAGTCAATGCCAAGATGCTTCCCCTGAGGATCTCCACCGGGCCTTCCAAGGGTTCGTGAAGAACCTGTTCAATGCGTTCACAGCACTTGCCGAAAATGTTAT
>CBDUXJ010000329.1:0-2001 GCA_965371165.1 uncultured Syntrophobacterales bacterium
TCAAATTTGACGGCTTCGTAAAAAGTCCATCTGCCGTTCGACATGCTCACGGCCCTGAGCAAAGCCGAAGGGCTGCGTTGCGCTTCATCCTTCGTCACTGCACCGTACTTCTATGTACGCCTCATTCCTCAGGATTTGCGCGCCTTGCATCTGGATATTTTTTCCTTGCCGTCGTTTTCGAGTTTTTACAATGACGTCTTCTTTAGAACATGGGAAAAATTGAGTTTGTGATGGGTCTAAAATTAATAACTTATACCAGTTATTTAAAATAAAATCAAGGCGCTTATATGGAGTTTCCTGAGTTTCTGGGGGATTCCGTTGTCCCTGAGCGTAATCTGCTGGAGAAGTGGGGTACCCATCGAGGGTGAGCGGGAAGGGGAAGGCCAGCCCTTTAGAGGCTGGAAGGGGTAAGTATTCCCCACCCGCGAACCCCGAAAGGGTCACTTCGAAGGCATTAAAGCGAAGGGACAAGGGTATCTCCTAGTGAAATGTATAATTTTCAATAAAATTAATGAGTTACAAAGACACTTTCTACAAAACTCAGGAAACTCCACGTCTTTATGGTATGGCCGGAGTTGACCCCGCATTACCCCCAGGGAGAGCGGAATTTTTCGGGAACTCAAAAAGTTCCTGGAAAATCGGCATACCATGAGAAGGTCAGGGAGAACGATTCAATAGTTCATGATCTCCCTGTCTGCCAGGAAAATCTTGGCGATGAGGGCTACCCGGACCCACATCCCGTTTCTCACCTGTCGCCAATACATGGCCCTGCGGTCCTGGTCCACTTCGGGGCGGATCTCCGCGCGTCGCGGAAGAGGGTGCATGATGATAGCCTGGGGCTTGAGGAGTTTGAGATGATCCCCGGTAAAATGAAACTTGCTATAGTCGATTTTTTTCGATTCGTCCCCCTGATCATACTCATCTTGGATTCGAGTCATGTAGAGCGCATCGACCAAGGGGATGATGTCATCCAAATTCTCGCTTTCCTCAAAGTCCACATCGTTTTCCCTAAGGTAATCCTTCAGATCCTCGCCCATCTGGAGGCCCCGTGGAGCGATGAAGTAGATTCTTACCCCATCGTAGTTCTTCAGAAGATAGGTGAGGGAGCGGACTGTCCTTCCGCGAAGGAGATCTCCTACCATGGCAATGGCTTTTCCATCAATACCACCATAGTTTTCGAAGGAGCGGTGCAGCGTATAGATATCAAGCAAGGCCTGGGTGGGGTGTTGATCCTTTCCGGAGCCTGCATTGATCACCGAGACAGGTCGGCCAGTCTGGTTGAGGAGCCAGGCCATCTTCTCGGCGAACCTCTCCTGAACATGGCGCATAATCACCAGATCGACATAGCTGGAGAAAGTCCTTACGGTATCCTCTTGGGTTTCACCCTTCATCTCGGATGATGTTGTTGGGTCACGAACCTCTGAACACCTCATCCCCAATATTTGGCAGGCTGACATGAAGGAGAGGAATGTCCTTGTGGAGGGTTGAACGAAGTAGAGCATGGCCCGCTTTGTCTGAAGCAGGGATTGGAGAAAGAGCATCCCCTGGTTTCCCTTGGCGATTCCCCTGATTTTGGTGGTCAAATCGCAGATGTAATCGAGGAAAGGGCGATCGAATTGCTGAGCCATGACTACATGGAATATGTTCCCGTCCCTCTTGAAGTATTCTCTTTTCTCGCCTCCCCTGAGTTCCTTAAACGTCTCCCAATCAATTGCCCGTATCATGGCCCATCCCCCAATGTAAGTTTCCCCGTCATGAGACTATCAGAAAATCCTCCTTTTCTCAAGGGAATATATTTTTGGTGTTTCCTGAGTTTTGCAGGGAGTATTTTTGTAACCTATTGATTATATGGCAACTCAGGGGCTTTGCCCCAGCTGAAATAGTCAGCCGATGGATTGATGGAATGTTGGAATAATGGAATAATGGAATGATGGGTATTCGACGCGGAAAGAACATCGATTATAATGACAAATGACAAAGCCCCAATTAGAAATAAATGCC
>CBDUXJ010000330.1:0-1923 GCA_965371165.1 uncultured Syntrophobacterales bacterium
TGCATCTGGATCTTTTTTCTTTGCCGTCTGATTCCGACTTTTTACGAAATCATCATGGTTAGCTTCCAGATGCCTCTTTGAACATTTCCCTGAAGAGGCCCGCCAGGTTTGGGTGGACAGGATAACCCAATGCTTCGGCAATCTTGAAATGCCTCCGCCCGAGATCATAATGAGCCGTGGCCGAATAGAGAATTGCCAGGTTATTTTGGGCTTTTGCATAGTTGGGCTTGATCTGAATCGCCTTCTTATATTCTAAGATTGCCTCATGAAAGAGACCCAATTTTCTATAGGTACTTCCGAGATTAAAATAGACCCCCGCTATGCCTGGATAGAGGGATACGATCTTCTTCCACTCGGAAATAGCCTTTTTAAATTCACCGGCGTGGACGTACGCGATGGCCAGGCTATGGTGGGCCTCTATCAGATTAGGACCCTTTGCCAAGGCCCTCATTAGCTCGATATATCCGTCTCCATAGCTTCTTTTTTTGCCATAGGCCAACCCAAGGTTAATATGAGCCATGGCGTAATTCGGATTAATGCCGATGGCCTTCTTATACTCCGTGATGGCTTCTTCCAGCATCCCCTTCTTTTCGTACGCAAAACCAAGGATATTGTGAGCTTCCGCCCGATTGGGGTTCAACTCCACGGCCTTCTCCCACTCATGTATGGCGCTTTCGATCATCCCGATATCGAAATATTCGATGCCCGAAATTAAATTACGATCTTCCGACAATTCCTACCCTCCGAGTTCATCCAAGAGACCCGATCTCCACGCCCCTCACCTGCTTTCGGAATCCCTCGCTTTCCTCGATGAGCTGATGTAGATTGGATTTAACGATGAGTTTCACCTTGGGGAAGTCCTCATCGGGAATGGATTGAAGCCGGGGCCCCAGTTCTTCCTCCACATCTCTTTCTTCCATGGAGGCTCGGCTCCAACTCTCGGCCAATTCCAATACCTCATCCCTTCCCCCTTTATAGAAGGAGGAGGCTAATATGGAAAGCACAAAGGTATCCTTGGAGATGCAACAGATGTCCGCCGATCGAATAGCATAACCATTCCCATTAAAGGAGACAGCTACCCCGCCGCCATCCCTTACCAGCTTGAAGGCCTGGACATCGGTAATGCTATCCCCAACATAGATCACGTCGGTAGGCTCACTTCCGGTTCTCTTCAGACTATCCAATATCGCATTGGCTTTTTCAACCCCTCCCACGGGGTTCACCTCCTCAAAAACCCTCCCCACCTCCATTTTGGCGATCTCTCCCCAAAAGATGTCGCGCAATCGTCTCACCGTCCCCTGATCCTCTTGAGATAAATCTTCGATGTCCGTGGTTTCGTCGCCCCAGCTGATCATCTTCATCTGGGCAATCTCGGAGGCCAACGCCCTCAAGCGTGCCTCCTCCCCCTTGCCCAGCGGGTATGCATCGATGTTTACCTTCGTGCAGTAGACGTGATCCATGGGGAAACCAACCAAGCTGCAAAGGGCATTCAGATAGGGTTCATAGCTCGTGCTGACGATGAAGGAGGGCATCAACCCGTTGACAAACCGCAATGTCTCCACCGCCCCCTGCACCAAAAGGATGTTCTCCCTGGAATAGCTCACCATCTCCGCGTTGGTCATTCCATGGGCCTTCAAGAAGGGCAGAATGAGCTTCAGGGTATCCCCCGCTTTGTAGCCGCTCCTCTTCTCGACGCCGGCGAGGAAATCGTCGTATTTGCTGATCAGGGAAAAGAATCGCTGCCCATCCGGGATGAAAGAGGCGGTGAGCTCCATGGCATTATCGTTCTTCGAGATGGGGCCCTCGCAATCGGTGTTAAATTGCCTCGTTTTCACATCAGTACCTATAAGCAAGTCTCTTGCGATTGAGCCTCTATGAGAAGATGTGCCCAATCATTGATGGCTTCGTAAAAAGTCCAACTTC
>CBDUXJ010000331.1:0-1916 GCA_965371165.1 uncultured Syntrophobacterales bacterium
TGTCGATGATGGCTATTCTGTCGCACAAGTCCTCGGCTTCACCTAAATTGTGGGTAGTAAGGAAGACGGTCTTCCCCTGCCCCTCGACAATATTCTTCCTGATAAACTCCCTCAGGCTTTTGGCGATCACGGGGTCCAAGCTCCTCGTGGGCTCATCCATAAACAGAACCTCGGGGTCGGATAACATCCCCCTGGCGATGGCGAGCTTCTGTTTCATCCCCGTTGAGTAATCCTTCACCCTCTTGTCCCCATTGGTCTCCAAACCGACCAATCGGAGCACCTCCCCTATCCTCCGATTCGTCCGATTGGGGGCGAGATTGTTCAATATGGCGAAAAATTCCAGATTCCTCCTCCCCGTCAACCTCCAATAGAAGCTCCTCTCATCATTCACCACGTAACCAATGGATCTCCTCACCTCCCTTTCCTCCTTCACGATGTCATAGCCGTTAACCAGAGCCGTCCCCTCATTGGGCAAGAGCAAGGTACACAAGGTTTTGATGAGGGTCGTCTTCCCCGCCCCGTTAGGCCCCAAAAGGCCGAACACCTCTCCCCTCTCAACCCGAATATTGACGTCTTCCAGGGCCGTGATCTCTCTTCTTTGGAGTGGGTGTATGATGATTTCGTGGTAGCGTTTGATTTGGGGAAATCTTTTGGTCAGGCTGAATGTTTCTACGATGTAGGACATTTCAAAAAAAGCTCTCTGGCACTATGATAGTATCCTGGGGTAGAACCGGATCGTCCAACTTCACGCGAACCTTAATCGTCTTTCCTCCCTCCTTCCTTCTGATCTTAATCCTCCTCTTGGAGGCCTTCTCGGTAAAGCCTCCGGCCAAGATAACGGCCTTTAGAATTGTGGTCTCCCGCCTCAACTTATAACTACCGGGTTTTTTTACCTCCCCGAATATGAAGTAATATGCCGCCTTGGGAACGAAAATGGTATCCCCACCCTCAATCCTGATGTTGTCCTCCGACCTTCCCCCCAAGAGCCCCTCTACGTCTACACGGATAATATCCTCCTTTTTCGCCTCATCCGGGGTGATTGGCTTACCGAGCACCTTTCTCGAGGGACGGACAACCTCGATGATCCACCCCGCACCGTCGGTCACTCCTCCCGCCCTCGAAATGATCTCAATCAGGGAAGTCTCCTTATCCAGGGAATAGGTGCCTGGAGACCTCACCTGCCCCAGCACATATACCCTCTTGCTCTTATACCCCTTAACGCGAACGGTAACGTAGGGATTGATGACATAGCCATCGGAAAGCAAACGCACCAGCTTCGTTTCCACCTCTTTGGCGGTAAGCCTCGCCGCCTCCAGTTCTCCGATAAGGGGAAAGGAGAACTTCCCGTCTTCAGAAACCACCACCTCTTTCGTCAAATCCTCATGTCCCCACACCGTAATAAGGAGAACATCCCCTGACCCTATGGTGTATTCTCCAATTCCGGGATTTTCGGGTACCGCCTTCCTTGAGGCAACCCATTTTTTCGGGGTTTTCCCCCGTGCTTGACCTTTTTCCCCTGGATTATTGATAATAACCCGTGGGGAATTCCCCGGCCCAATGGTCACGGTATATGAATTCCCCCCCGGAAAGGATTTCTGCGATAAAGGATACCACTTTTCCCCGTCAATCTTCCATCTGCCATCTTCCCGTTTAAAACTGAGCATCCCCACCCCTACATCTTGAAATTGCCCTGATTTGGCCCTTCGCAAGAAGGTAGTGGTGATGATTCCATCGTCTCGTTTAAAAACCCTCATATCCTCTATGGTAATATCGACCCGTTCGGAATGGACTTTCTCACCCTTCAAACCCTCGGCTTTTTGGGATGGGTTCCCATAACGTGAAAGGTAGTGGTCAAACCCTCCCCGTTCAACCTTCTCCTTCCACCCCTCAATCAATTCTATTACGATATCGAGATC
>CBDUXJ010000332.1:0-1904 GCA_965371165.1 uncultured Syntrophobacterales bacterium
CATTGTATTTGCGAATCGAAGCACTATGCAATACCCGCTGCCAATTTGGCAGCCTTGACGGTATTCATCATCAGCATTGTGATGGTCATCGGGCCCACGCCGCCGGGAACTGGGGTTATGGCGCTCGCCTTCTCCTTCACGCCCTCGAAATCCACATCCCCACACAGGATGGCCTTCCCCTCGGGGGTCTTTCCAATGCGATTAACCCCCACATCGATGACCACAGCCCCTTCCTTCACCATGTCAGCGGTTATGGCCTTGGGCTTCCCCGCGGCGACGATCAGGATATCCGCCCTTTTCGTATAAGAGGCCATCTCCCTGGTTCGGGTATGGCATACCGTGACCGTTGCGTTGGCCCCTTCCCTCTTCTGCAAGAGGATATTGGCAATGGGCTTGCCCACGATATTGCTCCGGCCCACCACCACCACATCGGCTCCCTCTATTTTCGTCCCCGAGCGGATCAGGAGCTGTTGAATTCCCGCGGGGGTACAGGGCAGATAATTGGGTTCCCCGATCATGAGCTTCCCCACGTTCACCGGGTGAAAGCCATCTACATCCTTTCGGGGATCGATGGCATAAAGGATCTTGCCCTCATTTATGTGTTTGGGCAATGGGAGCTGCACGAGGATGCCGTGGATTTTGGGAGCGCTGTTGTATTGATCAATCAGTTTTAAGAGCTCATCCTCCGCCATATCCACGGGCTGATTGTCCTGTTTGGAGTAGAAACCCAGCTCATGGGAGGTCCTCTGCTTGGCCGTTACATAACTCACGGAGGCCGGGTCCTCTCCAACCAAGATGGTAACCAATCCCGGTACTAGGTTATGCCTCTCCTTCAAGTCCGCTACCTCCTGCTTCAGCTCCTCCCGAATCTCCTTGGCTACCTCACTCCCACTTATGATCTTCGCCGTCATCTCTTCCCTCCCCGTTGTATCCTATTGAATTAGGTGATCGAATATCTCCCGGGCCGACCGAACCGCTGAAGAATCGGCCGGAAGCCCGAAGGTGGGCTTCCCCTCCACATCGAATTGAAATACCGTCTCGTCCGCGGGAATGGTCCCGACTAATTCCAAACTAAACGCCTCGGCCTGCCCGGCAATTGCGGGGTCCAGATCCCCCGGGGCTCGGTTGACGATGAGCACGGTTCGATCGATGTCCAAATTGAGTTCGAGGACTAGATCACGGATGCGGCCCGCCGTACTCACCCCTCGTTTACTGGGGTCCGATATGATGATCAAGAGGTTCACATTTTGTGTCGTGAGCCGACTGAGGTGTTCCATTCCCGCCTCGTTGTCGATGACCACATAGCGGTAATTGTCCGAAAGGATATCGATATACTTCCTGGCCAGGGTATTTGCGGCGCAATAGCACCCGGGCCCCTCGGGTCGCCCCATGACGAGCAGGTCATATCCATTCGCCTCGATGAGGGCCTCATTGACCTTGTATTCGAACCAAATCTCCTTGGTCATCCCGGTGGGGGCATCCTTTTTCATCAATTCCCGTGCTTCCCCTATGGTCGATTTCACCTCTACCCCCAGGACATCATTCAGGTTGGAATTGGAATACGCATCGACTGCCAATATGGGTTTCTCCTCTTTATCCAAAAGATATTTAATGAGCATCCCACACAAGGTGGTCTTGCCGGTCCCTCCCTTGCCTGAAACCGCGATGGTGTAAGTCAAATCTCTCCCCTCTACGACGCATAGGCGGCCTTCGCCTTTTGATATTCATGGAGCCTCCCCGAAACCCCCGGAAAGGCGGAAGCATCGGTATGGGGCAGGAACATCGCTGCCACGAATTCGCTCATAAAGGATGGGTTATTGCTCAACTCGAGATTGGTCATCTTATGAGCAATCCGCTCCGTTTCCCTCAGCAGGTCCTTCGAAAAGGAGAGGAGCCGGGCCCCC
>CBDUXJ010000333.1:0-1885 GCA_965371165.1 uncultured Syntrophobacterales bacterium
GCCGTAGGCTGGTATTCTGCGATCAGCCATGACTCGGCTGAGCTCGTAGCAGTCCAAAACATTTTTAGAAAATTGTGAAATTTGATTTTTGTTAGTGTTTCGGATTTCGAATTTCACATTGTGACATCTCAACACGTATGATCAGTTTTGGTGTGATTTTTATAAATTACTTTTGGGACGTAATACTAAGTCAGTCCATACCCCCCGTCTACGCACAAGAGTTGCCCCGTGATGTAGTTTGACTCATCCGATGCGAGGAAGACGAAGGCCGGGGCAATGTCCTGGGGCTCCGCATACCTGTTGAGCAAGATGCGCCTCATGTAAATCTCCCGGAGCTTGGGATCCTCTTGGAGTTTCCTGGTCATATCGGTGGCCACGATTCCCAGGGAAATGACGTTAGCCGTCACATGATACCTGGCCAACTCCCGCGCACAGGACTTGGCGAAGGAGATCAACCCTCCCTTCGCGGCGGCATAATTGATTTGGCCCGTTGTTCCGACAATCCCCGCCACCGAGGTGACATTGATGATCTTTCCGTAATTCTGCTCCATGAAATGGGGGCTCGCCGCCTGCGTACAGAGGAATGCCCCCTTCAGGTGAATATCAACCACCTCATCCCACTGTTCCTCGGTCATTTTTTGGAGCATCGCCGGCTTCGAAATTCCGGCGTTGTTCACCAAGATATCGATGCTCCCGAACCGGTCCAAACAGGCTCCGATGAGTCGTTCCGCATCCTCCTTTAAAGCCACATTTGCCCTCACCACCAGTGCATCGCGGCCCATCTCCTTCAGCTCCGAAACCGTCTCCTTTGCCGCCTCCTCGTTCCTGACGTAGTTGATGATTACATCCGCACCTTCCCTTCCAAAGGCCAAGCTGACGGCCCTGCCCACGCCCCTTCCCCCTCCGGTGACGACGGCCTTCCTCCCCTCCAACCTCATCTTCCCCTTCTCCCCTCTTCCCAGCTCAAATCTTCAGCTCCAAATTGATCATATCCCCTCGCTGAAATCCCATGGCATCGAAGAATTGCAAGAGGCCCCAATCTCGCCAATTGACAAAGGTGTAGATGGTATCCACGCCTACCTTTTTCAGATTGTCAACCATCTCCATCAACAGGGCCCTGGCAATCCCCCTCTTCTGGTAGCCGGGGTGCACCCCTATGGTATCGATCCAGCCCACCGTATTCGGGACGCCATATTCCCATCCGCTGGCATCTCCCAGGATAAACCCAACCACCTTTCCCCCCGTCCTCTCCTTCCAATTCTTCGCATACTCATGCCGGTTATCGTACCACTCCTGAAACATCTCGATCATTATCCTCTTCCTCCTTAACCAATGCTTTGCTCGATAGTAAGGGCTATTTCAGGTCCACGGGTGGCGTTTGAACGATGCTGAGTTGAGGAATTTGCAGAGCTTGTGCAATTTATAACAAGTCTATCCAACAAAAAAAGCCTTGTCAAGCTATTCTAAGGAGATCCCTAAAACATTGGGAAAAGGAGCTCTGAGCGCGAATTAAGATTTTTTCGGTAACCATTCTTAGTGAAGCGGAACGACCGCAAATCCAATGTCTGAGCCCAGAGGGCGAGTTTTGGTAACGAAGTAGCGCCTCAGCGCTCTTTGCAGTGAAGCGAACTTTAGAATGGTCGAAAAAATATTTTGAGCGGCGAAGAGCGACTTTTTCAGAGATCTCAAATTGTCTTCGGGTCTCCATATCTTCAACCGTTCTCCTTACCCACAGACTGAGATTCCTCTTCGGTTCTTGCATTTTTCGGCTTCTTATGGCTGACTATCACGTAATTGTCTCAACCCGACCGTTACGTCCCCCTTGATGCGGAAGCGCATTAGGCGACGTCCGCGCTCGGCAAGGGCCTGATAGTCCCCCAGTGCC
>CBDUXJ010000334.1:0-1874 GCA_965371165.1 uncultured Syntrophobacterales bacterium
GCAGCACTGCAGCACCTTACCATCGCAGCACTAGGGAGCTTCGGCCTCCCTTAGGAATTCCCTGATGAACCTCAGGTTCATCTCATAGGTTTTTTGGGCATCCTTCAATTGAAGGTTTTCAACGGGGAGTTTCCTTCGCTTCTTTTCCAGCCTGTAGATTTCACCCTCCTGGAATTCAGCGGTATCGACCATCAATTCCCCCATGGATTTGGCGGACTTTCGTCCACTGTCGTAGGCCGTTTTATCCACATATCCCCTATTTCCCAAGTAGAAACGATCGAAGATCCCCTTCATCCTCTCCAGATTTTCCTTCTTGACGGCCTTGGTTTTCCCTGAGGCAGTCCATTTTTTCGCCTTTTCAACTACCTTGCCAAAATCCATTTCAGCACTCACCCCTTATCGATTTGATGATCATCCCTTAACCAGGTGTTGTGAGACGATCTCCCGCTGGACCTGATTACTCCACCCAAATATCTGAATCACCTTGGCGTCACGCATCATCCTTTCCATGGGATAATCCTTGATATAGCCATACCCCCCGAGGATCTGGACTGCATCGTCGGTTACCTTCATGGCCACATCCGATGCGAAGTATTTCGCCATGGCCGAATGCATTTCATAGTTTTCGGCCTTTCCATCGATCATGCCGGCGGCCTTATAGACCAGGGTTCGGGCGGCCTCGGTCTGGGTGGCCATGTCGGCGAGCATAAACCGGAGACCTTGAAATTGGGAAATGGGTCTCCCAAATTGCTTGCGCTCTTGTGAATACTGGGCCGCGTAATCGAGGGCACCCTGGGCAATTCCAACCGCTTGGGCGCCGATGGCGGGCCGAATCATGTTGAGGACCTTGACGGCAGTGGACCATCCTTTTCCCCCGGTTCCCAAAAGGTTTTCCTTGGGAATCTCACAATCACTGAAGATGAGATCGGCCGTGGGGGTCCCGCACATCCCCAATTTTTCCGCATTTTCCTTGAAGCTGAGGCCCGGGGTCTCTTTCTCCACGAGAAAAGCGGAAATCCTCTCGGGTCCCTTGCCCGGTTCCGAGGTGGCGAAGACCGTGTAGAAGTCAGCAACCCCTCCATGGGGGATGAAAAACTTCTTTCCGTTGAGGACATAGATGTCTCCCTTGTCCTCGAAGGCGGTCTTTATGGAGTCCGCATCGTAGCCATAATCCGGTTCCGTCAGGGCGAAAGCGGCCAGGCTATTTTTCTCGGCGATGCCGTTAAAATACTTCTCCTTTTGCTCCTTGCTTCCCTCAAGCAACAGGGGCAGGGTAGCCATGGCTTGAATCACGACGATCCAGGAGCAGGTACCGGAGACCTTGGCGATCTCTTCAGCTACAAAACAGAGGGAGGTGATATCCCCTTCCATGCCCCCGTAGTCCTCGGGCAACATGATCCCCAGAAGGCCTTGAGCCCCCATGGCCCCGACGATATCCCGCGGGAATTCAGCCGTCTCGTCTATTTTTTCCGCCTCCGAAGCGATGATCTTCTCCGCCAGTTTACTGGCTGCATCCCTGAGCATCTCCCGCTCTTTTTCGATCTGACCCATGATGTGATCTTCCGTCTGCAAAGATGCAAAGAGGTAATTTCATTTTATACTACAATCACGGGAAATTTGCAAAGAATTCTTGGCCCGACCTTTCTGAGTCTCAACTAATCTCCACCAATCTCCCAATCTCCCGTACTCTCCCACTTTCAAATAATCTCCACCAATCTCTACCCGTCTCGACCAGTCTCCCCTAATCTCAACTAATAACAGCGGTAAGGGAACAGGCCAGTCGGGCTGAGATGTACCGGAAAGCCGCCGCTGATGCGTCCAAAGGCGTTGATGTGAAGGATCGGCTGGATGAGTTGGAAGATGCCGATAAGCTG
>CBDUXJ010000335.1:0-1740 GCA_965371165.1 uncultured Syntrophobacterales bacterium
TAGTACCCATTTTAACCCATTATTCCACCACTCCAGTATTCCAATATTCCGATTGGGACGAAGGCCCTAAGTTCCGATCATCATTCCTTCTTTCCGTAATGGTAATTCTTCAGATCTATTCCCAAATTTCCGATCATCTGATAGAGCCCATCGTAGTCGTTATGGGTAGTCTCTACGAACCGGTCTGCCCCGAATTTCCGCAATACCTCACGGCCTTCCGCTGTTTCCGGAAGACGTAAGAGAATTTCCTTCAGTTTCTCCTTTAAGTTGACCGATAATCCTTCCCCAGAATAAGACCTTTTTGACCCTCCATTTCCGATCTCCCGATGGCAGTTAAAGCAGACGAAATCGATGTTCTTTCGAACCACGAGGGCGTTCTCGGGCACTGGCGCAGACCGGCCTAAGATGTTCATCTCCCTTTCTATGCGAGGATCCTCTCTGGCTAACTTTTCATAGATTAAGTCCTTGGCCGCTCCAGCCTCTATTTCCCCGTTTAACACCTTGAATATCGACACATCGTGGCTTCCCACGTAGCGGATTTCTCCTAAATAATTCTCTAAGTCCTCGACGCCATGATTCTTGAAGAACATCTTTGGAAAGATCTCCCCCGCCGTGGTTGCCTTGATCATGGCAAAGCTTCGCCCTTTCAAATCCCTCCAGTCTTTAATCCCACTGTCTTTGCGGCAAAATATCAATCCTCTGTACTGGGAAACCCCGTCTTTCACCGGACGCGCTATTGCCTCTACTCCCACTTTAGCCTGGGTAAGTGCGTAGACGAGGCTTCCAAAGAAGGCTGCATTGACACGGCCCTCGATAAATTCATCCACTATGTCCTCGTAGCTGGAGAGATGCCTTAGGCCGATCTTTACCTTGGTCCCCAGCTTCCGAGAGAGATAATCCACAAGGGGACGATATCGCTCTTCCTGCCTGATAATGTTGCGCTCTGGTATGGTTGCGATGAGGAAATGACTCATGATCGGAACATAGCCATTACTCTCAATCACCCTTATCCCTGAGTCACTGTAAATGAAATCGACGAATTTCATGATTCCCTTTTTGGGGGTAGAATGTATGACCATGCCAAAAGGCCGGGAAAATGTATACAAATTTTTTTCCACATTGGCGGGGGTGGGTGAGATTCCGTCAACATTCAGCACGTTCACGTCCAACTCCGAGGAGATGACCTCTCCCAGGGAGGTGTATCCTATTGAATACGGCATAACCTTCAAGGATTCGACCATTTGGCTCGGACGTTCAAGAACGGTAGCGGTTCTAACAATCTCCAGATCTTTCCCCAACAGCTTTTTTCTCAAGGTGATTTTTGGAGAGGTGTGCTCTGGCCTATCTAAGACGTTGATCCCCTTGTTTTTCCCCCCCAATTGCCGCCAGTTGGTGATCCTTCCGGAGTAAATCTCCCTCAGTTGTTGGCTTGTTATGTTTTTTACCCCCACCGTTGTGTGTGTGGCAAACACAATTCCATCCTGTGCCAGATGCAGATATTGCAGATCGTATTTGGCCTCCTCCTCCGTAAGCCCTCGGGAGAGCAGCCCTATATCAAAATCACCTTCGCGTGCTCCTGCCAGTCCCCCTTTTGTATGGGTTTCCGGGAGAAACACGATTTCCGCCTCGGGATGGTATCTCTCGAATTCCTGAGCCAATAGTTTGACCAGAGGGATTACCGAAGCTGACCCTGAGATCCTGACTCGCTGTTTCGCCTGCTCTACTGTCTTCCCCTTTTCT
>CBDUXJ010000336.1:0-1685 GCA_965371165.1 uncultured Syntrophobacterales bacterium
ATCCCATATCTCTTGATATGGCTGCCTTCAATTTAACAGGGCAGGGGATGAAGCGTAACGCAGCAGATGGACTTTTTACGAAGCCGTCAATTATTAACCCAAGAAATAAGGAGGGGATTTCATGATCTTCTTTAAGAGGTTTTGTCTTAACAGGATATTTGTCTCGTATCTCACCGTGGCCTTTTCAATTTTATCCTTCGCCAGCAGTGCACCAGCAATGTTCATTCCATCCCCTTATCAAGGGAGTGGAACCAGTCATCGAGACGCCGACCTCCAGAAAATCCAAAAGCTATTGGAATCAAAGCTCATCCAGCACAAACTTTCGCAACTCGGATTGACGGGGGAGGAAATCGAGGGACGCCTTCACCAACTCGATGACGAACAAATCCACCAGATCGCTAGCCAGATCAATGCAGTGGAACCAGGGGGAAACGGCGAGGTGGTGGTTATAATCGTTCTCGTGGTGCTTATCGGATTCCTCATCCTGGAGTTGACGGGAATTATAGACGTCCTGAAATGGTAGTTTCTGAGGCCTCGGCTCGCCACCGAACGATGAGAAAGGCCGTGTTTTTCACGATACTGGTGGGCCTAGTTTCCCTTCGTTGTGCTCGTGAAGGCCTCATTCCCCTCGAAAAAGGTGGTTCCGAAGACGGTGAAATTAGACATTACATCTCCGATGTTCCCTTTTTCCCCCAATCCAAGTATCAATGCGGTCCTGCAGCCTTAGCAAGCGTCCTCAATTACCATGGGTGCCGAGTAACACCGGAGGAGATCGCCGAGGCGATCTACAAAAAACGGTTAAAGGGAACCCTCAGCATCGATCTAACCCTTTTTGCCCGGAGAATGGGGTTTAATGCCAGGACCCTTAAGGGAAGCATATCCGACTTAAAGGGCCATATCTCGAGGGATCGTCCGCTCATAGTCTTCCAGGATTTGGGCTACACTCTCCTTCCCATACGGCATTTTTCGGTAGTCATCGGCTATGACGATGCCGAAGGGATCCTTATACTCCATTCGGGAAAGCGGAAGAATAAGGTTATCTCCTACGAAAAATTCTTGAGATCATGGGCAGAGATGGACTATTGGACGCTCCTCGTCCTTCCCAGCAGAGGAGATGGGGATTCATTCGATACGCCAACCTCCTCAAAGTCATCCTTTTCTTAATACTGACTGCGGGATGCGGTCACGTGGGCTTTAAGGGTCGGGGGCAAGACCCATTGTCGGCGCGGGAACATTTTACCTTGGGGTCCATCTATGAGAAGAGGGGTGAGTCTGAATTGGCCCTGAGGGAATATAAAATGGCCTTGAATAAGGATTCACACTTCCTTCCAGCCATGACCAGCCTGGGGGAACTCTCCTACGGAATGGGCCAGTACGGTCAAGCGGAGAGGTACTACCGAAAAGCCATCGAAATGTCACCAAGAAACGGCGACCTTTACAACAACCTCTCTTGGGTCTACCTTTCCCAGGGGAAGAAGCTCAAAGAGGCGGAAAGCCTGATACTGAGGGCAATGGAATTGACCCCGGAACACAAGGGATATTACCTTGACACCCTAGGGGCCATCTATCTAAAACAGCACAGATACCGGGAAGCTATCGGTGCGCTGGAGACGGCCGTCTCCCTTTTCGATGAAACGCAGGTGGACCTTCTCAGCCAGGTATACCTGCATTTGGGTACTGCTTAC
>CBDUXJ010000337.1:0-1630 GCA_965371165.1 uncultured Syntrophobacterales bacterium
GGTTGGTCCATGACCTACCATGCCTTGAAACCAGGGGAAACGGTGGCTGATGTTGCCAAGGCCTACTACGGAGATCGGGATAAGGCGATCCTCCTGATGAAGTTCAATCGTATTCCCGATCCGAAGAAGATCCGCCCTGGAACCAGAATCGCAATCCCCAAAATCATTCGATATTCCGTGAAAAAGGGGGATACCCTGGCCACAATAGCTCGTCGATTCTTGGGGGATCATCGACGATACAGAGTCCTGGCCTCGATAAATCGTCTCGATTCATCCCAGTCCCTCAGCATCGGGAGCACCATAAAAATCCCCATTGAAATCCCGCACATCGTCAAAAAGGGGGAATCCTTGGCCATTATCGCCAATCGATACTATGGGGACCCGAATACATTCAGCCTCATCGCATCCTATAACTTTATAACGGACCCTCAGGAAATAAAACCGGGGACGAAGATCCTCATTCCCATTATCAACCTCGAGATTGGGGAAAAATCCACCCCCGTGAGCGAACCCCTAAAGCCTCCCCTGCTCCCGGAGCAGCAATTAGGGTTCCCCTGGCTGGAAAAGGGTATTCACCTATACTTCGCTGGGGAGTATCGATCGGCCCTGCAAAACCTGATGGAGGCCCTGAAGAAAGGCCTGAAGAGGGAGGATGATATCGGTAAGTCTTATCGATTTCTCGCCTACTCCCATATTGCCTTGGGAGAGAGGAATTTGGGCAAAAGGGCCTTCGAAAAAGCACTGGCTATCCACCCAAGGCTTCAGCTAGACCCTACCTATATATCTCCAAAGATTATGAAGGTGTTCGAGGAGGTTCGAACGAAAAAAAGAAGGTAGCCCCTTACCATCCTAGAAGGGAATGTCATCTTCTTGATCAGCTTGATCAGCGCCCGCACCAGCTGGTTCCTCGACATCCGGTACTTCGCCCTCTAATGCCCTTTGATCGCTCGGGCTCCCCAACATCTGCATAGTTGTGGCGATGATCTCCGTTGTCCACCGTTTGTTTCCATCCCGGTCATCCCATGAGCGGGTTTGCAGCCTCCCCTCGATATAGACCTGTTTCCCCTTGTTGAGGTACTCCCCGCAGATCTCGGCAAGACGTCCGAAAGCGACTACCCGGTGCCATTCCGTCCGAGCTTGCTTCTCCCCTTCCTTGTTCTTGATGTTCTGAGTAGTAGCCATTCTGAAGTTGGCTACCGCCGTCCCGGTATTGAGATACCTCACCTCCGGATCGGCCCCCAGGTTCCCGACAAGGATTACCTTATTGATGCCGGCCATGTTTCCCTCCAAAAGATTCGACGGATTTCTTGCCACATTAGCATGCCTTGTCTTTCTTTTCAATAAAAATATAACGGGCCGGTCTAAGTTTCTCGAGAACTCCGTTGTCGCTGAGCATAATCTACTGGGGAAGTGGACTATCCTTTGAGTATCAGGAGGGCTTTCCGAAAATTCAATAAAACCTTGCCCAGGGCGAATTTGACAAATAATGGAAATTGTTTATGACGGCTTCGTAAAAAGTCCATCTGCCGTTCGACATGCTCACGGCCCTGAGCAAAGCCGAAGGGCTGCGTTGCGCTTCATCCTTCGTCACTGCAGCGTACTTCTATGTACGCTTCATTCCTCAGGATTT
>CBDUXJ010000338.1:0-1599 GCA_965371165.1 uncultured Syntrophobacterales bacterium
CATTTTCAATTCGTCCTGGGTACTCCCTGGGGGGCACCTGCAACGCCCAAGTCCCTGTTGCATTTATGTGAGCATATCCCAGAAAATGCAACCTGGTCTGTTATCGGAATTGGCAAGGGTCACTTACCCATGTCGATGATGGGCCTGATTATGGGGGGACACATCAGGGTCGGAATGGAGGACAACATTTACTACGAACGGGGGGTTCTTGCCAAAACCAATGCCCAGTTTGTGGAACGTATAGTCCGCATCGCTCGAGAGTATGGCCGAGAAGTGGCCTCCCCAAATGAAGCGAGGGCAATTTTAGGATTACGGAAGAGGGAGGGATCATAGCTGAGTACCAGGTGATTGTAGGATCCGCGAATTGGTGTTTGAACAGCTATCCTCGAGGGAAGTTTAGGAGTGATGTGATGGATCAAAGGCTGAGAGTCGTCCACTACCTGAATCAATTCTTTGGTCAGATCGGGGGTGAGGATAAGGCCGATACAAAGCCGTTGAGCAGAGATGGGGCTGTTGGGCCCGGGCTCCTCTTCCAGGGGATTTTGGGCCAGGAGGCCGAAATTGTGGGAACGGTCATCTGCGGTGATAACTATTTCAATGAGCAGACTGAAATTGCCAAAGAGGCGGTGTTTGATCTGATTAAGGGTTATGTGCCGGATTTGGTATTGGCTGGGCCGGCCTTCAATGCGGGAAGGTATGGAATGGCGTGTGGGGGCATATGCGAGGCAGCAGCGAGAGGTTTGGGGATTCCCTCAATAACGGGCATGTTTCATGAAAACCCGGCCGTGGAGCTATACAGGAAGTCTGTCTATATCATCGAAACCAAGGCCTCGAGCATAGGGATGAAGGATGCTGCTCAGAAGATGGTCGCCCTGGCGATGAAGTTGGCAAGGGGGAAATCCCTTGGGTCTCCTGAAGAAGAGTGCTACCTTCCGAGGGGAATACGCAGGAACTGTTTTGCGACTCAAAGAGGGGCTACAAGGGCTGTGGATATGCTCTTGCGGAAGGTAAGGGGGGATTCGTTTGCAACCGAGTATTCCATGCCGGTCTTCGATCGGGTGGAGCCTTTACCTCCTATAGAGAAGCTGAATGAGGCAACCGTGGCCCTTATTACCAGTGGGGGAATCGTTCCCAAGGGGAATCCTGATCGCGTGGAATCCTCCAGTGCATCGAAATACGGGAAGTACGATATCCGTGGGGTTGAGCGGCTGACTCCGGAGACATATGAGACGGCCCATGGCGGGTATGACCCTACCTATGCCAATGAGGATCCCCATCGGGTACTGCCCCTGGATGTGATCAGGGACCTGGAGCGGGAGGGGGTGATCGGGGAGCTTTATCCATACTACTATGCAACGGTGGGGAATGGAACGTCGGTGGCCAACGCCAGGGGGTTTGCCCAGGAGATTGCGAAGGATCTCGCAAGGGACGGTGTTAGGGCCGTCATTATCAGCTCCACCTGAGGATCATGTACTCGTTGCGGGGCAACGATGGCAAAGGAGATAGAAAGGGCAGGGATTTTAACGGTACATATCTGTACCATTATTCCCATCTCCAAGACCGTTGGTGCGAATAGGATTGTGCCGGCGGTAGCCATTC
>CBDUXJ010000339.1:0-1548 GCA_965371165.1 uncultured Syntrophobacterales bacterium
CATCTGGAGCTTTTTACTGTGCCGTCTGATTTATGACTTTTTACGAGACCATCAATAGTAGGAACGATAAGGTTGTGGGTCGTTTATAAATCACGCCCATAATGTCATAGTAGAGGGCTTTTTATCAAATTGATTGAGGGAATAACATCTGGAAGCAGCCAAACCGGTCTATCAACGTTTCCTTGCTTTCACCATGGGAATATGGTAAGGATATTCCACGTTGGGAAGAGCATATTCGTATTTTGGGGGTTCAGGAGAGGGATTTCGAGGGAGATGAAGTTTGGTTCGAGGAAAAGGAGGAATTCCTTGGTTTATGGATTCATCCAGAAAATCGCTGCCATCATCTTTCGTCTCTGCTACCGTCTTCGGGTTCAGGGAATCGAGAACATTCCCCACCATGGCCCTGCCATAATCCTCCCCAAACACCAATATTGGACGGATATCCCCATCGTGAGTCTTACTCTAAGGGCCCAGCTCAATTATGTAGCCAAGACCGAGCTTTTCAGAATCCCCCCTATTAAAACCTTCCTCTCCCTGGTAGGGGGAATCCCCGTAAATAGGGAGAGAACGACTAAAACTACGGGCTCCTTCCGGTATATCCTGAACCTGTTAAGGGGAAAGGAATACCTGGTTATCTTTCCCGAGGGGACATACTATCCCGGCGAGGTTGGGAAGGGTAAACCGAGGTTGATTCAAATGATCCTCCGGTGGCAAGGCCATCGCGGGGCCAATGATAACAACACAATGGAGGATCATATCCCCTTTGTTCCCCTGGGTATTCACTACGGAAGCAAAGGGCTGAGAAAGATGGTTACCGTGAGGATTGGAAGACCGATCTTTGCCGAAGGTGAGGATGAAGCCCCAAGGCTTACAAACAAAATCATAGAGAGCATAGCCCGGTTGAGTAGTTTGCCCCGAAAGGGTACGGGTACGTAAGCCCAAGGGTTTTTCCGTCGAATAAGGAGGAATCCATGAAAGTCAACCTTGAGGGGATCTTCCCCCCCATTGCTACTCCCTTCGTGGATGGAAGGGTGGCCCATGATCGGTTGAAGGAAAATTTGGACAGGTGGAACAAGACTGGACTTGCCGGCTATGCCGTCTTTGGTTCCAACGGGGAATTCGTCTATCTTGACCAGGAGGAGAAGCTCGCCTTGGTAGATACCGTAAAACAAAACCTCGCTCAGGGCAAGCTGTTGATCGCCGGAACGGGGTGTGAATCTACTGAAGCCACAGTGAGGTTGACCAACCTTGCCGCCGAAAGGGGAGCCGATGTGGCACTGGTGGTTACCCCCCATTACTTTAAGGGGAAAATGGATAACGTAGCCCTGAAAAAGCACTATGTGAGGATAGCGGACGATGCGGATATACCGATCATAATATATAACGTCCCCAAATTTACGGGGATTAATGTCAGCCCAAAGCTCGTGTCATCCTTGGCGGAGCACCCAAACATCATAGGGATCAAGGATTCATCGGGGAATATTGCCCAAGTAGGGGAAATGATTGCCACCACCCCATCCCCTCCTTCTTTCCACGTCCTCGCCGGAT